>JAJTBP010000171.1 GCA_021286825.1 Marinilabiliales bacterium
CCCGCTTCCCATAACGGTAGCATCATGCCTACCACCCATGCTCCATGCCCCATGCTCCATGCCTTCTCCGGCCGAAATGATCCTTTGCATCCCCGGCACCCTTAACCCGCGGCCGGTACTTCTCCTGCATCCTCCCTTTCTACAAACCTTTAACCGCTCCGCGGTTGGCAAAATCATGCCCCCGTGTTCTTCCTGTCTCCGGCCTCCGGTTTCCGGTTTCCCGCTTCCCATAACGGTAGCATCATGCCTACCACCCATGCTCCATGCCCCATGCCTTCTCCGGCCGAAATGATCCTTTGCATCCCCGGCACCCTGAACCCGCGGCCGGTTCTGCTCCCCGTATCCTCCCTTTCTACAAACCTTTAACCGCTCCGCGGTTGAAAAAATCAAGCCTCCCTGTTCTTCCTGTCTCCGGCCTCCGGTTTCCGGTTTCCCACAACGGTAACCTCCCGCCTTCCGCCCATGCTCCATGCCTTCTCCGTCCGAGGCAGCGAAATTATTCCGATATTTGATCCTCCTTTCCAACTTCATCAGATGTTGATCCCTTAAAAACCGGAAAAATGCAAAAAATCGTTTCTCTCCTGCTTTGTCTCATCCTTTTTGGTCTCTTTGAGGCAAATTCTGCCGTTTCATCACAAAGTGGGACACCCCAAACTTCGGTCCGGACGGATCGACCGGACCCTGTGACGCATGACGCGATTGATTGGAAGAAGATGGCAGAAGGGATGAGCCGCGCCTTGATCACCCATTTCTGGGGTGCCAGTTTTCCTGGATATCCCGAAAGATATTACTTCAATTACGGCAGCGACTTGTCGAACATGACCACCAACCATTACTGGCCACAGGCCCATGCGATGGATGTGATCGTAGACGCCTACCTGCGAACTTCCGACCCCTATTACCTCAGCTTTTACTCCCTTTGGTGGAAAGGGGCGCCCCGGTTCAACTTTTCAGGACGATCGGAAGACCGTTGGTGGAATGTGTTTGTCGATGACATGGAGTGGATGGTACTTGCGCAGCTGCGTATGTTTGAATCGACGGGTGATGTATCCTACCTGGAGAAGGCCAAACAGATGTACAACGACTGGATTTGGCCGACCTGGGGACCAGAAGATGAGTCTCCCTGGTTTGGCGGGATCACCTGGAAGACCGATGTGGGCAAATCCAAAAACGCCTGTTCCAATGGTCCGGCGGCACTCATCGCAGCCAGAATTTACGCCCTTTCCGAACATACCTCCCCGAAAGAAACCAAACCCAGGGAGGCCTATTTGCAGGAGGCGATCCGCATTTACTCCTGGTTGCGGAAGAACCTGTTTGATCCAAAGGAAGGAGGAGTCTCGGACAACCTGAACAAAGAAGGCAAAATCAACCCGACTGTTTATACCTACAACCAGGGAACCTTCCTGGGTGCCGCCCACGAACTCTACAAAATCACAGGGGAGAAGCAATACCTTCAGGATGCCGTGAAGGCAGCCGATTATGTCCTGAACCACCTCTCGGACAATGAAGGAGTGCTTCGGAATGCCACCCATGGTGATGGCGGACTCTTCCACGGCATTTTCTTCCGCTACTTCGTCCGGTTGATCAACGAGCCCGACCTGGCACTTCCCCTCCGCGAAAAATACCATCGGTACATCACACAATGTGCCACCACGATGGCTGAAAAAGGCATCAATCCGGAGACCATGCTCTACGGCGGAGATTGGCACAAGGCGCCCCTATCCGGCGAAGCCGTTGCCTTGACTCCTCAACTCTCGGGATGCATGCTGATGGAGGCGATGGCCATTCTGAAACCGCTATAGCACTGAGCGCTCTTTTCGTAACCGGGGGAAACGGATTTCGTAAAAACAGTGAGCAAATGTTGATACGATGAATCCTCTGCACAATTCCGACAAATCCCGCCGGCAATTTCTTCAGAAATCGGCACTGGCGGCACTTGGACTGGGTCTGACGCCCGGTCTTTTGGCTTCCGAACCTCCGGCAATGGAGGCACCCTTGATGAAAAGGAGCTTTGGTCGACTGGGGTTCCAGGTGACAACCCTTGGACTCGGCGGACAAGCCTCCCTGCAATGGACACCCGAAGGCACCGATCCCGTGGCCATCATCGAGAAGGCTTATCGGCTGGGCATCAACTATTTTGACACATCCAACCTGTATGGACCCAGTCAGGCCAACTACGGCAAGGCCTTCAGCAATCTTGGCCTGGTGCCGGGAAAGCCGAATTACGATCCCGCGAAGCGAAAAGCCATTTTTCTTACCTCCAAAACGGCCCTTCGTTTTGGCAAAGGCGGGGATGACCGAAAAGCCGTCCAGGGCAATACAAACGGTCCGGCAGGCTCAAAAGCGCTCGATGATGTGAGGCGAACCCTCTCACTGGTCTTTGGCGACGGTTTGGGCAATTATCCCGCCGAAGCCTACCTGGATATGGTGCTGATCCATGCCCTTGGCACCATGGAACAGGTGGATGCCCTCTACGAAGGCTACCATCATCCCGACCCTGCGGCTCCCACCATCGGAGCATTGGCGGCACTTCGGGATGTTCGTGACGGCACCAACCGCACAGGCCTCAACCCGAAGAAGGAAAAGCTGATTCGGCATGTGGGCTTTTCGGGCCACAGCGATGCTGCCGTCATGATGGAGATGATTCAACGGGACAGTGAAAATCTGCTGGATGGCATGTTGATCGCCATCAACGCCAACGACAAGCAGTACTTCAACATGCAATACAACGTGATACCGGTTGCGGCGGCCCGGAACATGGGCATCATCGCCATGAAAGTCTTTGCCGACGGCGCCATGTACAGCAAAAAAGCCGAATGGTCGCGCACCCCTGAACATGTGGTGATGGGGGTGGGAAGCAGTGAGCTCCCGGCCGATCATCTGATCCGTTATTCCCTGACCACACCCGGCATACATACCGCCATCATTGGCATCGGCTGCATCAGCGATGATCCTGCCCGTTGCCAGCTAACCTTCAACCTGAAACACGCACAGGTCAAACCTGGCTCCATGAATGAAGCGGACCGTGCAGCAGCCGAACAACTGGCGAGCAAGTCCAAGGATGGAAAGACCAACTATTTCCAGAAACCCTACCAGGAGCTGACACCACCACGAGAGGTAAAAGCAGAAGCAGTGGACAATGGGACCCGGATTACCTGGCATACGGCCTATGCAGGAGCGGCTCCCCTCGACCGCTATGAGGTCTGGCGGGATGGAAAACTGTTGAGTCGGATTCCCTATCAACCCCAGACGACGAAAGAACCATTCCAGTTCCTGGACAGGCATGCCAACGGCACAGCTGGAAAATATGTGGTCAAGGTGATTGATAAACAACGGGGGATCGCCGAAGCAACCGTCTGATCCTGGCAGATCATTCGTGGGTAAGCGATCGGGGCGGCCGATAGATAGCTCTTGGCACGGTTGGATTTGATCCTTTTTCAGCGACCACGCCTCAGAGGATGTTGGGACAAGTCATCCTTTTTGGGGCAAAGGAATGCATCGCTCCACCCCTTGTGCCATTTGTCAGGGAGAGGATCAGCCTGATGGCTATCAGACCGACTTAAAAATCAGGAAACCCTTGTTCTTCAAGAACTCGATGCTTTTTTCGATCTCCTGTGAATGGTCAAAATCTTCGCCGGCTATCCGGAGGCCCGGATCTGTTACGGAATAGTCCTTTTTGCGGGCGAAAAAATCTCCCACTTCCACCCCAAGCGCCTGGGCAATTTTTGACAGGGTCTTGATGGTCGGATTGGCTCTCCCCTCTTCGATTCTACGCAAGGAACTGTCATCAATTCCGGATGAGATCGCAAGGTCTATCTGCTTGATTCCTTTCAGTTTTCTTAGTTCGACAATCCGAATGCCTATCCTGGCTAGAGTTCCGTCCTGGTATTCCATCACGAGTGCGCTGAGTGCAATGCCAAGGTAATACCACACTGAAAAAATATCGAGTGTTTTTATTTTTAATTTACGGGATTATATGCATATTTGAGTGATAAATAACGCATAAATGCCTGATTTGTCCCATTTTGACCTGAAAAGTCCAGGGTTTACCGAATAAATGCTCTGCTGATTTTCCGTTCACAAGAGACTTGCAGGTTGTGGCGTATTCCTCTTCTCAACCCAAACCTATGCCCATGAAATTGTCTTTCAAATTTCCCTTCCACTGAAGGTTTCCTGACAGAGTCACGGTTCAACCGGCCTCTCTTCGGAAATCAAATGATTCCTGTTGTACCAACTCCTGACGGGACAACGTCTCTTCAATTGTGTCATCTGTAACACCCTGCCACAATTGCACCACTGTCGCTATCCTTTAAGCGACGGATGGATAAACACCATGGCCTGCTGCAGCCAACTGAAACGGGAAATCCACCGGGAAAGGATGCGCGCGGCACAAGGCCATGAGAGGCATGATACCTACTGCTCACAGTCAACAATGATGGAAACACGGCAAAACTTTAAGGATCAATTCTTGGGGATGGCCCGATGGGTGGGTTCCCCGGCAGACCAACTCTACAATCAATTTGGTCCCCCCGACGAAACCTTCACCACGGAAAACCGAATCCTGGTCTGGTACAAAAACAGCAAAACCACTGTCTGCATCAACCTGTCACACACCATTGAATCGATAGCAACCCCAAGGACCTCGGCAATAGGCGGGGTCTACACGGCCGAATCCGATCTCTTCACTTTGGATGGGATTTCTCAGGGGAGTTCACGATCGACGGTTGCCGAATTGTGGGGTGAACCGGACCGGAAATCGGCCGACAGTTGGGGATACCACCACAAAGCCGGGAGGATCCCTTCCGATCCCCCGTTTGAATTGCAGCTATGCTTTGACCCGGGTGGAGACAAAGTCACCCATTTCGAAGCCCGCCTCCGGCCCATAGACCCTGCCGATGACCCGCAAAGGCATGAGAAATTGATCCATGCCATGCCTTTTGAGGAGATTTATGCCCGTGTAGCCAACTTTTTGGGGTTTTCGGAGAAGGAACTCATCGCCATCCTGGGCCCACCCGATAGGGTCTTTCCCGGAGAGCTTCCAAACGAAAAATATGTGGTCTATCCCATGCTGGAGGCTGGCTTTGCGCTGAACGGCTCCGGTATCGTACAGGGGATGGTCTGCCCCTTTCTGCCGGATAAGCAAAAGATCGCGGCAGGGTATTATGAGGTACGCGGCATAAAGGTGGGAGACTCGGTAGAACGCATATGCCAGGTATGGGGCCAGCCCTCAAAAGTGCATTCGGAGGGACTCATCTACGAAGCCAACCTGGGGAAGAGCTCCCGAGGCTATGGTTACCTGGTGCAACTGACGATCGAAAAGAATGCATTGAAATGGTTCAACTGCCTGCTGACCACCCCCATCCCGGAGAAGGCCAAAAGTGGTTGCTTCATCGCCACGGCTTGCTATGGCGACGAGAATGCAAGGGAGGTGGTTGTTTTGAGAGCTTTCAGGGATGCCGTCCTTCTCAAAACAACTGTTGGAAAAGGGTTTGTCCGGCTGTATTACCGGTGTTCCCCTCCCCTGGCGAGGGTGATCGCAAGATCAAAAATGCTCCAAACCATCGTGCGAAGAGGAGCACTTGCCCCCATGGTTAAGATTTTGGGAGACCGAAGACCGGATCCTGGTGACCGGTGATCGGAATGGAAGGCAAAGGTGGTCATTTGCCTGGATTCCTTGCATTTCCCTGCGCACATTGCGAGCAACTGTTTCGGGGAAATGGAGAGTTAAAATTCCGTCCATCCCAAAACTCCCTTCCTTCTTCACCATTCGCTCAGCACCGTTGGCCTGCTGAAGCGTAAGCCTTCACCTTCCTCCATGTACCGACACAAAAAAAAGAGCCGCCCCTTTGGACGGCCCTTTCTGCTCACAACCATTTATTACTTCAAAGCAAAACTGATGGGTAAGGTATAGGCGACGCTCACCGCCACACCTCTTTGTTTTCCGGGCTTCCAGTCAGGCATCTGGCCGACGAGTCGCAAAGCTTCTGCATCGAGCGAAGGAGAGGCACTCCTGGCTATTTTGGCATTTTCCACCTTTCCTTCAGCATTGACTACGAAGGTGACGAAAACTTTACCTGTGATGCCGGCTTTCTTCGCCTCTTCCGGATATTTGAGGTTTTTGACCAGGTAATCGATCAGGGCATTTTGTCCGCCGGGATACTCTGGCATCTCCTCTACCACGACGAAGACCTCTTTGGGATCGGTGGCGCTTTTCTTTTCTGCCTTATCGCTTGGACCATAACCGACCACTACGACCTCTTCCTTCTTGGAAGTTCCACTGGCAGACTCCACCTTCTTTCCATTGTCCAAAGCAAAAGTTACCGGAATCGTATAGGCTACGCTAACGGGCTGGCCCTTTTGCTTGCCTGGTTTCCAGCCTTTCAACAATCCGACGACCCGCAAGGCTTCGGCATCCAAAATCGGATCGACGCCACGCGCAATTTTCGCCTTTTCAACATTTCCTTCGGCATTGACCACAAAGGTGATGAAAACCTTACCCTGGATATGCTTCTCCTGAGCGCTGACAGGATATCTGATCTGCTCGGCCAGGAATTTCCGCAAGGCCATTTCTCCGCCAGGGTATTCGGGCATCTCTTCCACAACCATGAAGACTTCCTTGCCGTTTGCATCGGTCACCACCTTCTCTTTAGAATAGGATCCACCCTTGTCCATCCGAACTCCTTCGGCGCGTTTGCTGGTGATGAGGATCACACCATTTTTGCCTTTGTCTCCATAGACAGCCGTGGCACTCTTTTCCTTCAAAATACTGATGGAGGCAATGCTATCCGGTTTGATTTGTTGCATCTCTTCGTTCGGTATCACCTTTCCATCAAAGATAATCAACGGTGGATTCTTGGAATCGCCCTTTTTGAAGATCACAGTACCATCCTGCGGCAGTGGTGGTGGGGGCGGAGGCGGAGGCGGAGGCAAAATGGCTACATGATCGTCCTTCGCTCCATCCAAATGAACGGTATCAGCCACCAGGGTGATGTTCATCGTCTTGCCGGTCACCTTTTGGACCTTGGTTTTGTATCCCACATACGAAAAGAAGAGCTCTCCATCGGAAGGTATCCCCTTCAGGGCAAAGGCACCCTTTGGGTCAGAGATGGTTCCGATCGTGGATCCCTTGAGAATAATGGAGGTACCAGGCAGGGGATCACCATTTTGCTTCCTGACCTCTCCTTTGACGTCGATGCCTTTCCCCTGGGGATCGGCAACCGTTGCCATTTGGTCATAACGGTAATCCGGAACGGCAAACGCGTAAAACAGCATGGCCATCAAGGGCAGCACGACCAGCAGTTTCAGTTTACGCATCGGGGAATCTATTTTCTTTTTCATCATCT
>JAJTBP010000172.1 GCA_021286825.1 Marinilabiliales bacterium
CGAGACGAGCGAGATGTGTACCCAAATATTGTTTGGTGAACATTACACCATTCTGGACGCCAATAAAAAATGGTGCAAAATCAAATTGGCCTTTGATGGTTATGAGGGCTGGATCGACCTGAAGATGGTCAATGAAATTGATGAACGGCGGTTTGAAAAAATTCAAAATCAGGTTTCGATTGTAACCACTGATCCGTTCAACATTGTTCAACCGGAGAAGAACTACATCAATTTTTTGATTGTTGCCGGAAGTTCACTTCCCTTTTATAAACCTGCCAACAATTCATTCCGGATCGGGGAGGAGCATTACCTGCTTCAGGGAGATAAAGTCGTTCCAAACAAGAAGAATGTTCGCAAATTTCTGATAGAGAATGCATTGAAATATTTTAATTCTCCCTATTTGTGGGGAGGAAGATCCCCTTTTGGCATCGATTGTTCCGGATTTACCCAGATCTTGTACAAGATGATCGGAACGGTCCTCCCACGTGACGCACATCAGCAGGCGCATCTGGGAGAGAATTTCTCATTCGTGGAGGAGGCACTACCGGGGGATTTGGCTTTTTTTGACAATGAGGATGGCAAGATTGTTCATGTCGGGATGATTTGGGAGAAGAACAAAATCATCCACTCCTCCGGTAAGGTACGCATTGACAATGTCGATCAGTTTGGGATTTTCAACATTGATACGCGTCGTTATTCCCATCAGCTGCGCTTGATGAAGCGAATTCTTCCGGAATCCGAATGATCCCGACAGTGTTTAGAACTTACGGATGGATTTTCGCAGCACTTCTGCCGCCATGGGACCTTCGTTGAACAACAGGTCAATGATGCTCAGATTGGGGGTAAATCCGAATTTTTCCTGAAAGACCTGCATGTACGGAACTGGTTTGAATGTGGGATCCGGTTGTTGCCAAGTGCCCTTCGGATGTATGGCATAACGCAAATCCAACAGGTCTGCCGATGTTTCTCCGGATTTGATGTATTGATCAGTTGCCGCCCTTTTCACTTCTCGTCCCAACTCCCTGCAGACTACATCCATCAATTCCTCGTTGTAATCGAATAGCCATTTCCACTGCTGTCCATGATAGAAAGGAGCCAAGGAATCCTGATAATATTCGAAGAAGGGTGAGTTGTTGTAAGCCGAGACCAAGGCACCCCAATGGACTTTCTGCCAGGGGTGATCGTAAGATATCCTTACTTCGGTGATGGGACATCCCGAAGTCGCACCCTCGCGCACCGGTATGGAGAGTGATTGAATGCCGTTGGCCGTCAGGATCTGGCAGCGGTTCCGGTAAGATTGCTTGAGAAAATGCTCGTGCTTTTCGATCAGCACACATTCGCAGGAAAAAATTTTGGCAAAATACTGTACAGGAGCCAGATAGGCTGTACTGAGCAGTATTTTGCCAGGAATTTGTTGAATCATATGGTTCGTTGGCCTATTTTACTCCCATGAGGAATCTGTTCCAACGAATTTTTCCAAGGAAGGATTTGTTCTTGTCGAGAGAGAGCCAGACAAAGGATGCTTTGCCAACCACATGGTCTTCCGGTACAAAACCCCAATATCTGGAATCAGCTGAATTGTATCGATTGTCTCCCATCATCCAGTAATAATCCATTTTAAAGGTATATTCCTTTGCAACGGCGCCATTGATGAGGATCTCGCCATTTTTTACCTGGAGATCATTTTCCTCATAAAAATCGATGATTCGACGGTAGAGGGGCAGATTTTTCAGCGTCAGCGGGATGGTAACCCCTTTCTTGGGTATCCAGATCGGGCCAAAATTGTCCAGATTCCAGCTGTATTGATCATCACTCGGAAAGATGTTGGGATCCCTGTCTTCTTTCGGCCAGGTGACCCTTTCCTTGCTGGTAATGAACTTCATGCCATCCAGTTTTTTGAACTTTTCGGTTGTCAGGGAAAGAATCTGTCTGGAACCGGAACCCTCGATGTCTTCAGGTGTGATATCCAATTTTTCCATGGTGGCCGGAGTCAGCGAATTGCCCTGAATGGTTACCAGATATTTAAATTGCATTCCGGGAATTTCCTTTTGAGCGACACCGTTGACATATACCTGTCCGTTTACAATTTTCATGGAGTCACCCGGAATGGCAATGCATCGTTTGATGTAATTTTCTCTTTTGTCGACCGGACGATAAATGATATCCCCGAACGACCGTTTGTCGGTATTCACCCGTTCCCGGCCGTAGCTGCGAACCATTTCATAATAACTGCGTTCCTGCATATTGGTCGCCACTGTATCTCCTTCCGGAAAGTTGAAGACCACCACATCATCGTTCTTGATTCGCCCAAATCCGGCCAATCGCTTGTATGGATTGGGAATGATCTCTGAAAAAGAGGGTGTAGCTGCCGTAAATGGCATCGTATGGTGGACGAACGGGAAGGCAACGGGTGTATTGGGCAATTTGGGACCATAGGCCGTTTTGCTCACAAAAAGGTAATCTCCGACCATCATCGATTTCTCCATGGATGAGGTGGGAATGGTGTATGCTTCGATGAAGAACATCCGGATAAAGGTGGCAGCAATCACTGCAAAAATGATGGCATCGATCCATTCAACCATTTTGGTCTGTTTCCCATTGACAGGATTCTTTTTCTTCCAGAATGCCCAATGGACCTTTCCGGTGATGTAAATGTCAAAAATTACGGCCAGACCGATGAGCCACCAAAAATTTCTCAGCCAGATAACCCATAAAAGATAGAGGGTTGCTACTACGCCAAATTGAATCCATTGGCTCTTTTTTACCTCTTTGAACATATTTTGTAAGTTAAAGTTTTAGCATATCCGACAGGGTGAAAATCCCCTTTTTCCCGGCACAAAACTCTGCGGCTAGTACGGCGCCGATTGCAAATCCTTTTCTGTTGTATGCATTGTGGGTAATCTCAATGCAATCGACCGCTGAATTGTATTTGATGGCATGCAAGCCCGGATAAGGATCTTGGCGGATCGCTTCGATGGAAAGATCTTCCGGGTTCTCAGACTTGCCCAGGACCCACTGCTTTTTGGCGTCATTGTTTGCCAATATGCCTTCGGCCAGGGTTATGGCGGTACCGCTGGGGGCATCGAGTTTTTTGGTGTGGTGAATCTCGGTCATCGATACTTCATATTCGGGATAATGATTCATCATGGCCGCCAGTTTCCTGTTGAGTTCAAAAAAGAGATTGACCCCCAGGCTGAAGTTTGAGGCATAGAGGAAGCACCCGTTCAGTTTGCGACAGAGTTCATCGACTTCGGCACGTTTGTTCAGCCATCCCGTGGTTCCGCTTACCACCGGAACTCCGGCACGGAAACAGATCTCATAATTGGATAGGGCAGAGGCCGGGATGGTAAATTCGATGGCGACATCCGCCTTGGAGAGATTTTCTGTGGTGAGTTCCTCCTGATTGCTGATGTCAATTTTCAAAACGATGGTATGGCCCCTTTCCAACGCGATCTGTTCGATCTCTTTGCCCATGCGCCCATAACCAATCAATGCAATTTTCATCTATACGTTTTCTGAATGAGTATAAAATTCTATGAATCCGTTACAAAGTTACGATTTCCTCTTTAATATTCCTTCCCGAAGGGTCATCCACGGCCGGATTTGCTGGTCATTCCTGTCAAAGGATCCATCCGGAACCCTTTCCGCCGAGTCCCGGCCATCGTATCTGACAGGAATTTCAGCCGGCCCATTCGCCTCATGGGACAGGCAATTGTCCTACTTGAAAAGCTTGTCCAACCCGAATTTTTTCACGGCATCCTGCAAAGTTGATTTGGCCTTTTTGCTGAATTCCTTGGCAACCAGATCTTTTGCCTCCGAAAGGTCGACCTTGACATCCGGCTTTTTGATGTTGCCACCAATCATAATTTTTACGGGGTATTTTTCGATGTTCTGGGCACCCGGAATGACACCGATCAAACCGGTAACATCCGTACTCAGGTCGTTTCTATTTACCTGGAAGTTGAGAACATAGTTGAGATCCAACGCGAGGTTCTGACTTCCGGAAACCGTAACTTCCTGATTTGCAATTTTTGTAGTGAAAGGGGAAATGGACAAGGCACCATTGGTGATGGACACGTTGCTACTAAAATCATTGACTTTCACATTTGTAAACAGCTCTTTCCGGAAATATTTTCCGATCTCGTTGAAGAGGTTGGTCCCGGTAAGTTCAATATTTTTAAGGCCCAAAGAGCCACTTCCATTGAGAAAAGCAAAGTCAGGTGCATAATCGCGTCCCAATTTTCCATCCAATGTGAGGGAAGATACCAGGAGTCCCTTGCTGGAAGCTGCGAGCGGCAGCAGATGTCGGACGATGGCAATGGACTGATGGGCAGAGGGAAGGTCGATGTCTTTCAAGTCCAATTTGAAATGAAAATCAGCCGGGCTTTTTTCTTTCCCCTGATAACTGCCGGAAACCACCATTTTCCCTTTCAGAAGGTTCATCGACAATTGGTCAAGGTTGAGTATTCCATCCTTGAGATTGATTTTTCCTGTGGTTCCTTTGATGTCCATTCTGTTGTAAACGACGCTGTTGGCTTCAGCCTGCAGGGTGATGTCCATTCTTTCAGGCAGGACATAGGGATCTGAATGGAGGGTAGTATCGGCAGATGGTCTGCCCCCGTTCATCAATTGGGTAATGTCCAGCTTGTCCGATTTAAGTTTCAGGTTCCCTTTCAGGATCCCGTTACGCAGGAGGTATCCCCAAGATTCAGACAACGAACCTTCGGCATTGAAATCACTGTTGCCCAGCGATCCCCGGAAGGAAGCAATTCTGATCTCCCTGGAATCGAACGCCAGAGCGGAAGACTGTATGCCCAATCGGTCGGGGAATAAGGGGGAACGATAGAAGAAGTCGGAAAGTGCGACTGTTCCACTGGTTTTGAACTGATCATAGTTTCCCTTTTCGATCGATTCCACCGCGCCGTTGAAATGAAGGTTTGCCCGCATCATGCCCCCGATCTCCATGGCATCCATTGGTAGCGCTTGCTTCAGGGAAGAAAAATCCACTTCGCCTATGATTTCCCCGGCCAGATTGGGCCGTGAGACCGGGTGATCGATCAGCAGGTTGGCAATGAAAGGATGTCCCGCTACAGTGGCTTCCAATTTTTGAATGGTTAATTTTGCAGAATCAAGAGATCCTTCCGGTTTGGTCAGGCTGGCAATCAGGTTGATTCCAGAGATGGATTGCGGTAGGGAAGGGTATTTCAATTGGCCGCCGTTCAATTCCATCTTTGCCTGTATCGACGGAAAATCCTGATCCGTATATTTTCCCTGGATTTTGCCGGCAAAGCTGACTGTTCCACTCTTTTCGAAACCCTTGAGTCTGGCTTGCTGAGCGGGTGGGAGCAGACTGATCAGATGTTCGAGGGATGCCCCCGGTGACTGGAAAGTCAGGTCGTACAAATCTGCCTGATCCTGCATCGTAAAGGTTCCATCGAGCATCAGCGGAAGTTTGCTTATCAGAAACTTGTTTTCCAAAAACCGAAAGCTGAAAGTGTCGAAGTTGGCTTGCAGGGTTCCTGAACCGCTGACCGGAAGTCCACTCAGCAGCATTGTTTCATTGTTGAGAAATTTCAGGCTGTCGGCTTGGCCATCAAATGTCAGTTTGCTTTCACTTCCCTTAAGCGATCCGGACAAGGTGAAGTTGCCATTCGCCAGGCTAAACAACCTGTGTGCTTGCTGATCCTGGTATTCGAAACGCGAGGCAGTGAGGTTGATCCGGGAAAGATCCAGTTGCATGGAACTTCCTTGCCCGGAAGGAGCTGCCGTTGCAGAGGTTTTGGTGATGCTCCAGTTCTCCTTTCCGGTTTGGGAGACCAGCAAATGGAGACTCGGTTGATCCAGGCTCAGTTCAGAGATCTGTATTCCTTTGCTGTTCCAAAGAGAAGAAAAAGCAATCAACGTCTTCAGTTCCTTGATTTCCAAGAGCTTCTTACCCTCGAACTCACCGGTACCGGTGAGCGAAAAATCCTTGATCCGTACGGAGAATTGCGGAAAACTTCTGATCAGCGAAATGTCGGCCTCTCCAAAATCCAGCTTTGCCGTAATCCTCTGATTCGCCATATCCTTGATGCTGTTCACTATTTTTCCTTTGAAAAGCACAGGTAGACCAAACAACATCAGCACTACCACCAGGATGAGGCTTGCCAGGATCGTAAGTTTCTTTTTCATGTAATCGTGTTCTTTGATATTTGGATGATAAGCATGTTGCAAGAATGCAATGGGTGGCCTTTCTCAACTCGGGCGAAGCTTTGTCGCCGTTGAAAGGAAGAAGCCAGTCTCAGCGAATGGATACCATGTTCAGATGACTCGTTTCGCCTGGTTGCCACCCGATCAATTTTGACTGATCAGGAGACCTGTTCCTTACTGGACCAGGTTCAGGATGAAATTCCTCAGCATAAAAAGGGCTTGGTGAGCGGTTCGTGTCATGTTTCTCTCCCGGTCATTGCCGAAATTGAAACATTGGGAGACCACTTGTGAGCCTCTGGCAACAGCGATCCAAATGGTTCCAACCGGTTTTTCCCCGGTACCTCCACCCGGGCCTGCGATGCCGGAGGTGGCCATGGCGAAATCGGTTCCGAGCAATTCACAGACATTGACGGCCATCTGTTCGACCACGGATGCACTCACCGCTCCTTCTTGTTCAAGGGAGGATTGTTTCACTCCCAATATTTTGGTTTTGGTCTCATTGGCATAGGCCACAACTGAACCCTTGAAGTAAGCTGAACTACCCGGATTATCGGTGATCATACGAGCGATGGTGCCACCGGTGCAACTCTCGGCAGTGGAGAGGGTCCATCCGTTGGATTCCAGCATTCTTCCAAGGTTTAAAGCCGGGTTTTCGTTGTCATAACCGTAGATGTTTCCGGGGATCAGCTCCAATAGGCGGTCGACCTTTTCCTTTACCTCCTGAACCATCTGGTCCATCGGTTTCCCCCTTGCCGAGAGTCGGAGCTTGACACCTTGTGGACTGGGCAGGTAAGCCAGCCGGATGTGGTCAGGCAACCCATCTTCCCACTTTTCAATTTTCTCCGCCAGCATCGATTCAGGAAGGCCAAAAGTCAGGATGGTTTTGTGAAAGATGGTGGAGGTCTGAAAGTTTTTCCGAATGTATGGCAATACTTCCGCCTCCATCAGGTACTTCATTTCGAAGGGTACCCCTGGCATAAAGATATAGGTACATCGCTCCTTTTTTAACAAGAGGCCTGGAGCAGTCCCCAATTCGTTCTGAAAAACCAGGGCCTTCGCAGGCACCAGCGCCTGTTCCCTGTTCAGCTTGTTGACGGAAAT
>JAJTBP010000173.1 GCA_021286825.1 Marinilabiliales bacterium
CATCGAAAAGAATGGCAGCATTCTGCCACTTACCTCCGGACGAATACAGATCCAATCCGAGGGGGGAGAACTCCTTGTTCGTCAGATAACTCTGGAACCCATTGCCTCCTTGCCTTCCGAATTTCTGAACTGATCATCCCATCTGAAGGAAAAAGGAAGCGGGTGGTTCCATGCATGGAGCCACCCGCTTCCTTTTTTGCCTTTCTCCCTGAGAGCAGAAGATGGTCACATCTTTTCGTATCGGAAAGTCGGTCTAGAAATCAGAATAATCCGTCGGATGCAACAATTGGATGACAGATCGGGAAACCGTGTTTTTGTATTCGGCTAAACCGGAAAGGGTTTTCCATGCCTGCGAGCTCTTGAAGGCATCCCAATGCGCTGTTCTGGCCGGCAGATCTGCAAAGGTGGTCATATACATCAGATTCGGCATTGTGCTGCCTGAAACAACTTCGGAATAGAAAACGGCATTGAATTTCAATTCTTTGAAAATATCCATTTCACCGCCTTCATTGAACATCTTGACTTTTTGTCTGAAGAGGAATTCTGTGGGACTTTCGTAGCTTCTTAGTTCATAGACCCTTGCTGCATGCGGTGTCTCAAACGACGGCAACTTATATTGTGGCTGAAATCTAAAGGCTTTTAGCAAAACAGATTCTTTCCTCAGATAGGGAGCCTCATTGAATGGTGCAGCGATGAAATCTTTGCCATCTGCCTGAAGCTTTTCATCCTTTATTAGTTTGTCCTGAATTTCTGCAAAATGATCCAAAGATTTGAATGGAATCCAAACAATGATTTTTTTTCCGGATGCCGTATCACTTTCAATTGGTTTGAAGACACCGACCGAGGCAATCCCTGCCCTGTGAAGGGCTGGCAGGTAGGCGTTTTTCAGGTAATTGTCCACCTTCTCTTCCTGTACCTTACCGTTAAGCCGGTAGAATTGAATCTGGTAAAAATCGCTCTTTTTTGCCAGGCATTCACCGGAACTCATGAGAAGGGCTGAAATGGCCACCCAGTACAGAAAAAGCAACCGGAAATTCAATGAAAGACTTGTTTTTCTAAACGAACGAAGGGTTTTCATGAAAAAAATGAATTTTGGGTTTCTATTCACCAAAGTTAAAAATAATAGTACAATTTACATCTTCGTTTGCCTTAACGGAAGTTTGAGTGGTTTTGTTTTTATATATAACTAATAATCAGATAAATATAATATGACTGAATGGTTTGAAGCCGTCTAAATCATCGATTTCAGCTAAAAATTGCATACAATTAGTTAAAATATGTTATAAAACATGATTTTCAATTTTTGTTAAGATAAGTTAAACAGGTAAAATATACTTTTATAATTTTGTAAGGCTGACCAGACATATTTTTAGGATTAGCACGGATTTAGACAACCAAACTTTGATGATCGAACAGAATGGGAATGGAAGGATGTTCATTTCTTCTTTTGAAGTGACCGAAAGTTCATGTTTTGTAAAAGATCATCCGAATGAAAAAAAAGTAAGATCTCTGCATTTGCGGTGAACAGAGCTTGGGTTTATTCTTTTGACTAGGCAAGGAAATGTCCAATCAATGAATGAGTGATCCACTGTTTGACTGACTCCCTGAAATTTTTGTCCTGGCAGTATGATCTGCCTCTGCTGCGATTCAGATCCATAGGATTGTAGTTTGAATGGAATGCCAAAGGCCGGACCTTTCCGACATCCGGATTTGGGAATTGAATTGTAAGTGTCTGATATCGGTTCCTCACGAAAATGGATTCTTAAAACTTGATTAGCCAATGAATTGAATTTTTTAAGATGAACGAAACAGATCGGCCACTTAGAGATGGCTGCTGTGAAATGGAGATTGCATTTTTTTAACTACAGCTGCCCGCATCAATCTTTTATCGGGTAATTAGCTGTTAAACAAAACCAAACTATGAAAAGAAAGCCAGAAAATTTTCACCTCAGTCTGCCGAATCTTTCCCTCAGAAGGATTCTGTCAGTTACCGGATTAACGCTTGTGCTGATCTGCCTCACGGGATTTGTTCAGGTCTTTGGCGTTGAATCCCCTGCTTCTGCTGAACAGCAAAAAACCAAAACCATCACCGGTAAGGTTACAGATGATACAGGCGCGACAGTTCCTGGTGCATCTGTTGTTGTGAAGGGCACTACAACCGGTACAATTACCAATCTCGATGGCGACTTCAATTTAGTAATTCCTGCGGACAGCAAGTCCCTCGTTGTCTCTTTTGTAGGAATGGTGACCCAGGAGATTGCCATAGGAACCAAGACTACTTTTGCTGTAAAACTTGTACAGGAGACCATTGGTCTGAATGAGGTTGTCGCCATTGGATACGGTACCGTACGCAAAAAAGACCTGACAGGTTCTGTTTCTTCTGTAGGAACAGCCAAATTGCAGGAAAGGGCAAGCTTTAGTGCTGCTCAGGCGTTGCAGGGAAAAGCCGCGGGGGTTGTAGTTCAACAGACAAATGCCGCACCGGGTGCTGATGCAAATGTTAGTGTTCGTGGTAACCGATCCCTTTTGGCTACCAATACTCCTTTGTATGTTGTGGATGGTATTCCGTTGGTAGTTGGTTTGAGTGAAATCAGCCAGTCGGATATTGAATCCATTGATATTTTGAAAGATGCATCGGCTACTGCAATTTATGGTTCCAGGGGTGCAAACGGTGTTGTCATCATCACCACCAAAAAAGGAAAATCAGGCAAAGCCGTTGTAGATTATAACGGTTATTACGGCGTTGAAAATCAAGCCAAGAAATTGGATCTTTTCAACGGTCCGGAGTGGGTGGAATTTTTGCGTGAAGCCTACAGGACAACAGGAAAATATTCTGTTGTAAAACCTACCTATACGCAGGATTTGACTATGTTGCCCGTTGGTCAGGAAAATGACCTGAAAGGTATTGGCTATAAAATTCAAAATGCTTATGATCCGGATGGATCCTGGCATGGAGAAAGACTGGAATCTACCGACTGGTTGGGTGCTGTGATGCGCCAGGGTACGGTTACCAACCATGAAATCAGTGTTAGGGGAGGAACAGACAAGCTGAAGATTTTGGCGTCTGCTACCTATTTTAAGGAAGAAGGTATGGTAATCGGGCAAGATTACACACGTTATTCTGCCCGTGTAAACTTCGATTGGGATCTCAGCGACTATGTAAAGATTGGAGCTCAGACTCAGTTCTCTCATTTTGACAGGAACGATGGTCCCAACGGTTATTCCGGGATCACCAGCCTTTCACCCTTGGCCAATATCCGCAATGTGGATACAGGAGTTCTCATTAACCGTCCGGGAAACGACCCGCAATTGTGGAACCCGGTACTGAACCAGACGCAGGCAAAAGTACTGTACCGAAAAGATCGTTTCCTCGGTAGTTACTATGCTGAAGTGAAACTTCCCTTTGATGTTAAATTCCGTTCCAATTTCGGTTTGGACTATGGTCCCTATACTGATCAAAGATTCTATGGTTCGCTCAGTTCAGACAGACAAGGTGGTTTGGCCCGTGCCGAGAATGGCGGTGACCAGCGCATGATGTTTACCTGGGAAAATCTTCTCTATTGGAACAAGGTAATCAAGGACCACTCTTTCGGAGCCACTTTGCTGCAGTCGATTCAACAGGAGAAATATGAATCGAGCCGAATCAGCGTTGGTAGCCTTCCCTATGAGACACAGTTGTGGTACAATGTTGGTAGTGCTCCGGTGATTTCTGCCGTTGCCAGTAACTATACCAAATGGCAATTGGCCTCTTTCATGGGACGTATCAACTATAGCTACAAGGATAAATATTTGCTGACTGCTTCTGCACGTTATGACGGTTCGTCTCGTTTGGCACCCGGACACAAATGGGTAATGTTCCCCTCTGCTGCATTGGCATGGCGTATCAACAAGGAAGATTTCTTGAGTGGAGTAGGCGTGCTGAGCAACCTTAAACTCCGCGCAGGTTTTGGTATTACCGGTAACTCCGCCATCGATCCTTACAAGACTGCCGGTAACCTTGGATTTGCCCGTTATAACTTTGGTAGCAACAACGTAATGGCTTTCTATCAAAATGAAATGCCTAACCCGGATCTTTCCTGGGAAAAAACGCAGCAATGGAACGCCGGTGTCGACTTCGGTCTTTGGAAAGGTCGGATCAACGGTGTGATTGACCTCTATCTGCAGAACACGGATGATTTGTTGATGAACCGTCAGTTGCCACAGGTTTCCGGATTTAACAGCGTCGTTTACAATGTTGGAAAAACCAGAAACAAGGGTATTGAAATTACCATCAATTCTCAAAATGTTCAAAGTAAAGACTTTACCTGGAATACCGATTTGATTTTTGCCAGAAATAAGGAAGAAATTACCGAATTGTATGGTGGAAAAGCCGATGATACCGGTAACAAATGGTTCATCGGACAACCATTGTCAGTTTATTATGACTACAAGGCGCTTGGCATCTGGCAGTTGGGACAAGAGGCGGATGCCGCTAAATTTGGTGCTTCTGTAGTTCCAGGAACGATTCACATCGCGGATGTCGTTGCAGATGGCAAGATTACAGCTGCCGACCAGGTGGTCATTGGTTCACCACGTCCGAAATGGACTGCCAGTATGTCCAACTACTTTACCTACAAAGGATTTGATTTCAACTTCTTCCTGAACGCATCCTACGGAAATATGCTTCAATTTGACCGTGGTTTGAGTTTCAACGGACGTTACAATAGCTTGAAGGTGAATTACTGGGCGGTTACATCCTATGATGCCAACGGAAAGGCCCTGACAAGTAATGGAAGCAACGAAGCCCCAAGACCAAACAATGGTATTGAGAATCCGGCTTATAGAAGTTCTTTGAACTTTTTTGATGCATCTTTCCTTCGATTGAGCAATGTGACGGCTGGTTACAATCTTCCCAAGAGCATCATCAGCAAGGCAAGGTTAACCAAACTCAGAGTATACATGACGGTTCAGAACGCATTCTGCTGGACGAAATATCCGGGTACTGACCCCGAAAGTGGTCAAGACTTCAACGTTCCGATGCCACGGACAATTATGTTTGGCGTCAACATGAGTTTATAATATCTGTAATGGATGAAGCGTTAAAACATAAATTAAAAAGGATATGAAAAAATTTGCAAAATATATTTTCGCGATTCTGGTAATCGTTTCAGCCTTCTCATGTGATAATTATTTGACTGAGCAGCGTTATACCGATGCAGGTTATGATTATCTCAATACCAAAGTTGGTATGGAAGCCGCTGTAACGGGGGTTTACCAGGCAATGAGATGGTACACCGGCGCCTATAATGTCGACAACAACAACACTGGCGCCTATACCGTTGGAACTTCCTCCTACGCAGCTGGCAATATGGAGACCTATTATTGTTTAACAGAGTATGGAACCGATATGACCTGGGAAGGTACCGATGGCGGCAACAAGGATGCTTTCAACAAGTATTTGTCTTCATTGAACCCGGATCAAGACGTTATCAACAAGTTCTGGAACAATAATTTCAAGGGAATCACAAGAGCTAATACCGTACTCATGTTGCTACCCAAAGTAGCCGATATGACGGATGCCCAGAAGGCTCAAAGAGCCGCTGAAGTCAAATTCATGCGTGCCTACTACTATTTTGACCTGGTACAGCATTTTGGTGCCTTGCCATTGGTTACAGAAGGTAATATTACACAGGTTGTTACGGACTTCAAACGTTCACCTGTTTCAGATGTTTACAAACAGATCATCAGTGATTTGATTGCTGCCTATAATGTATTGCCGGATGTTTTCCAGCAATCCGACCGGGGCCGTGCTACCAAATGGGCTGCTGCTCATCTGCTTGCCAAAGTCTATTTAACACGCGATAGCTATGATGCATCGACTCGTGGAGGAAAGGCAACTGACCTTGATAGTGCTGCTTATTATGCCGAGGCTGTAATCAACTCAGGGAAATTTTCCCTGGAATCCAATTTCGCCATGGTATTTGATCAGGACAACCAGAAGGTTTCCAAGGAAATTATCTGGGATGTTGAGTACACCAAGGATGCACTCTTCAATGGTGCCGGTAGTTCGACTTCAGACGGTGGTAACCAGTTGCACCTCTACTGGGTTACCCAATATGATGTAAAACCGGGTATGATCAGGGACCAGCCGAATGGTCGTCCGTGGAAACGCGTTCGCATCAACCCCAACTTCTGTCAGAATCTTTGGGATAAGAAGGCCGACTCCCGTATTTACAAGACCTTCAAATGGACCTTCTATTGCAACAACCCAAGTACCTCAACCAAGTGGGTCGCCAATTACTATTATGTCAACCCTGCGACCAATGCCGCCACAACGGAAGTAATTTACAGTCCACCTGCAAGTTTGGTCGGTCAGCCGAAACAGAAGGCGGGAGATACCTGTATCTACTTCTCTCCCAAGAATTACGGTGCACTTTCTGCTTACTCTACCACCTATCCGAAGCAGACGCTGCTCAACGATGCCAATTATCGTCAGATGTTGATAGATATTGCCAAAGCGCCCTATATTCTCTTTCCACTTGACCTTTATGACACCAACAACTTTCCGGCAATGTTGAAATGGCTGGACACACAACGTCCTGATATCAACTACCAGGCAGGTTCCAGGAACTTCCACAGAGCACGTCTTGCCGAGACTTATCTCATTGCAGCAGAAGCCTACGGAAGAAAAGGTGACATGAATAATGCAGCCAAGTTTGTCAATGTGGTACGTCAGCGTGCCGGTTATGCAGATGGTGAAACCAAACCAAAAGAGGTTTCGAGATACGACGGTGGTGCAAACAATACCGTTGGTACCAAAACGGACATGCTGGTTACTCCGGCCCAGATGGTTACTCCAAAATTCCCTTCAGGTGTTGCTGATGTTAGCCCATTTGTTGATTGGATGCTGGAAGAACGTGGCCGGGAACTATATGGTGAACTAAACCGTTGGGAAGATCTTGTCAGAACAGGAACTCTTGTTGCCCGTGCCCGGTTGTACAATCCGGATGCTGCCGCCAACGTAAAAGATTATCACAAACTTAGGCCAATCCCAAGCAAATACGTACAACGTCTGTTGCCTGCACCGACACCGGCCGATGTTCAAAACCCGGGATACTATTGATTTTTCAATTGCTTACATAAATCTCGCCGCTATTGCCTTGCAGTAGCGGCGTTTTTTTTTATCCATCTGGAATATCATTTGATCCGGCTTTTCGATCAACTCAAAGAGGAGTAAGAGATGTCAATTTCTTCTTGTTCAGG
>JAJTBP010000174.1 GCA_021286825.1 Marinilabiliales bacterium
ATCCAGCCAATGCACTCTACTATTCAAAACACCCGGAAGGATTGCTGTTTGGTACGGCACTCTATCGGTACAACATGCTCGGTGAATTGGCCTATTCCGGATTCATCAATGAATACAAGACCTTCATGGACGGTAGTTACGCCATGGGTCACAAACTGGATTTCATCACCAAGGGTTTGACCTTCGAAGCACAATTCTCTTACGATATCCAAGCCGGTAACACGGTCGACCGTCAGATTCCGCACGAATCGGAAGGTTACAGGGAATACGGCGGTTATGCAACCTTCTTCCCCAAAGATGGGGTGGATGTTTTGATGAATGGAGGTCACTATACCGGAGCTTATGTATCTCCCCGTCGTGTCGACAACAACACGATGAACAACTCCATCAGCAACATGGCTCCTCAAAGGAAAAATGACATCCAGGCTACGCTGAACTACAACAGGAGCTTCGGAAAGCACACGTTTACGGGATTGCTGCTGTCACGCGAGTCAATTCGCATCTACAACAATGATATCCCGTACGCCACCCAAGGAACCTCTTTCAGAACCACTTACAACTACGACGAAAAATATCTGTTTGAAGTCAACGCTGCCTACAACGGCTCCGAAAACTTTGCCAAGGGCCACAAATATGGTTTCTTCCCGGCTGCAGCTTTGGGATGGGTGGTCAGCAACGAGAACTTCATGAAACAATACAAGTTTGTCAATTACCTGAAACTGAGAGGATCATTCGGTGTTGTAGGCAATGACCAGCTTCCCGGTGCCCGTTTTGGTTACATGCAGTTTTACACTGTCAACACCAACACCTACAACCTGGGTATGGACCTTGCCTCAGGTGTTCCGGCCAACGTCTATGAGGGAGCACTCGCCAATCCGCTGCTGACTTGGGAAAAATCCAAGAAAACCAACGTGGGTATTGACCTTAAGATGTTCAACAACAAACTGAATCTATCCGCCGACCTCTTTTATGAGCGTCGTAGCGACATCCTGTTGATTCCCGGACAGAACTATTCCAAGAACATCTCTGCCGTTGTGGGGATGAGCGCTCCGCAGATCAACATGGGTAAGGTAGACAACAAGGGGATCGATCTCGAACTGGGATGGAACGATCGCATCGGCAAGAACATCAGCTATTATGTAAAGGCGAACCTCTCGCTCGCCCGCAACAAAATCATGTTCTGGAACGAAGTTGACCACATTGCCCCCAATGGCAAACAGGTTCCGACAGCCTATCGTACAGGAAAGCGGATCGGTGAGCAGTTTTTGTACCAATTCGATCACTTCGTAAAAGACCAGGCCGAAGCAGACAAGTTGAATGCAGCCGTATTTCAGCCATGGGGTAAGTTGATCCCAGGGGATGTCGTCTACAAGGACCAGAATGGTGATGGTAAGATTACCGACCAGGAAGACAGAATTCCGATGGGTAATCCACGTAACCCGGGTATTCAGTTTGGAATGCCGATGGGCATCAGCTACAAGGGTTTTGACGCCAGCTTCCTCTTCCAGGGTGCCGCCCAGACCAGCATTGAACTTACCGATGCAGCCTCCTGGGATTTCCCAACTTATGGACAGGACATCATCGGTAGGGTAAAACCACTTCACATGGATCGTTGGACACCGGCGACTGCTGCAACAGCCACCTATCCCGTTCTGCACTATGGCCCTTATCCAAACAACAAAAACGCACAGAACTCACTCTTCCTGGCCGATGCAGCCTATGTTCGGTTAAAGACCGTTGAGGTTGGATATTCCATCCCCAAAAGCGTCCTGAACCGTATCGGATTCACAAAAACCCGTTTCTATCTGCAGGGATTGAACCTGTTGACCTGGGACAAGCTGGGCAAATATGATGTGGATCCGGAGACAAACACCGGAGGTGACTGGTATCCTATTCAGCGCGTCATCAGTTTAGGATTAGAGGTAACTTTTTAATTGAACAAACCATGAAAAATAAACTATACATTTCCAAAACCGTACTTTTCGGGCTTGTATTCCTGCTTCTGATGTCTTGTGCCAAGGTCCTCGACAGGGTTCCGGATAGTCAGATTACCGAAGAGATTGCCTTTGCCTCCTGGGACAAGGTCAATGGTATGGCCAACAACCTATACCGGGATATGCGAGACAGGGACAAAGGGATCGTTGGCTTGACCGACTTCTCCATCTCCGGTATCACCGACGAATGTAAGGGAACAAAGGTTGAAACGGCTATCCCCGATCAGTTCAATTTCGGTTCATTCGGTCCTTCCATTGGTATGGTGGGTCCGGGTAAGACCCTTGGAATCTATTGGGCAGATTTCTACAACTCCATTCGCAAGACCAACGTCTTCCTTGCCGGAGTAGAAAAGTACAAGTCTCCCGACAACCCCTTGCAAGCCGGTGACCTCAAAAACCGTATCGCCGAAGCCCACTTTATCCGTGCCTATCTCCACTTTCTGGTTGCCAGATGGTATGGTGATGTGGTCTACATGGATTACGTTGCCGACCTTGCCGGAAACCTTCAATTCGAACGTCAGTCCTGGCCAACCTTTGTCAAGAAGATCCTGGCTGACCTCCAATATGCTGCCGATAACCTGCCGGTTCGTCACCTCGACATCGAATATGGAAGGGCCGACAAGGGTGCTGCCCTGGCTCTCAAAGCCATCATTCTTTACATGAATGCCAGTCCGATGTACAACGGTGGCAAACTGCCCGGCAATGATACCCGTGTTGGAAAGGAGAGCTACGCAGCCTTCGACATCAACAAATGGAAACTGGCTGCCGATGCTGCAAAAGCAGTACTGGATCTCCAGAACAATGGTGGATCGCGTTACTTCCTCTACACCGGAAAAGGCAATACCTATCAGGCTGAGAGCAACAACATGGTCTATGCCCGTATCAAACAGATCTACATCGACGTAGCAGCTATCCAGAATGAGTGGATCCTGGTAATGCCCAACAATAAGGCAGAATCCTGGCAAGGGGACCACATCCCACCCTCCTATGGTGGTGCAGCACGTCTGCAACCCCTTCAGGAACAGGTCGACGAATATGAATTCATCGGAAACGACGGCTATGGTTATGCAACCTATGACCCAAAGGCAAAGGCCAAAGGATTTGACGAAAACCTCCCCTACAACAACCGTGATCCGCGCTTCTATTCAGACATCATGTACCATGGCTGTACCTATCAGAACAAAGTGATCAACACAGCGACGGGAACCGACAAAATTGGTGCACAGAATGCCACCTCCACTGGTTATTACCTCCGCAAATTCTTCCACGAAGATTGGAAAAGAAGCGGAAGCTGGCCACTCCACTTCCCCATGATCCGTCTTCCCGAAATCATGTTGATCTATGCCGAAGCGATGAACCAATTTAGTGGTCCGTCACAGGAAGTCTATGATGTGGTGAACAACCTGCGTGCCCGTTCTTTCATGGCCCCAGTTCCTCCGGGATTGACCCAGGCCGAGATGCTTAAATACATCCAACGTGAAAGACGCGTTGAACTCTTCTACGAAAACAAGCGTTATTTCTATGCCCGATGGAACCTGGAACCGGACTCCCCGGCAGAACTGGCGCAGGAAGCCGCAGCAGCAGCCTCTTCTACACCTGACAATGTTTGGCCTTATGCCAGAACACAACGGATCGTGCACGGCATCGCTCCTGTAGCGGATCCGGCAGGGAAATGGGTAGTAGGCGGCGTTAGCTACCGCATGCAACGTTTCAAACTGGAAGATCGCGTCTTTACCTCAAAGAACTACTTCTGGCCATTGATCCAAAGTGAGTTGACCAACTGTCCGACACTCATCCAAAGTCCCAACTGGTAATTTTCGGACATCTGCTAAAAGAGACTGACCATCAAAAGTCGGTCTCTTTTTTTACCTTTTCTCAGATCCGTCTCCATTCGATGGGAAGGATCCCAAATGCTACCCAAAGGGTCTATAAAACAACACAAGACATGAACAGAATTCTTCAGATTCTCCTTACTGTTATGCTGCTGGCCCCGCTATTCTGTGCAGCCCAGCAGATCGACAAGCGAGAGAAATACGATCTCTCCAAAGACAAGGTCCTTTACACCATCGGATATGCCCACCTCGACACCGAATGGAACTGGGAATATCCAACCACCATCAACGAATACATCCGGAATACCATGCAGGACAATTTCCGCCTGCTTGAAAAATATCCCGATTATGTATTCAACTTCACCGGATCGCGCCGGTACAACATGATGAAAGAGTACTATCCCGAAGCCTACAAAAAGGTGAAGGATTACATCAACCAGGGACGTTGGTACATCTCCGGTTCCTCCGTGGATGAAGGCGAGGTGAACATCTCCTCATCCGAATCGGTGATCCGACAGGTACTCTATGGGAACCTCTATTTCAAAAGAGAGTTCAACAAAGAGAGCTATGATTACATGCTTCCCGACTGCTTCGGATTCGTCTCTACCTTGCCTTCCGTCTGGAGCCATGCAGGATTGCTTGGTTTTTCCACCCAAAAGCTGACCTGGCGATCCACCAACGGTGTACCCTTTAACGTTGGAATTTGGGAAGGTCCGGATGGCAAAGGTTTGCTGGCCGCACTGAATGCCACCAGCTATTCGGGCGGTGTCGAGGAACGCCTCGATGTCAACAAGGATTGGACCGCCCGTATGATGGGCAACCTCAGCAAATTTGGGGTCAATGTCGACTTCCGCTACTACGGAACCGGCGACACCGGAGGTTCCCCCAGAGAGAAGGATGTGATCAACGCTGTCAACAGCCTCAAACACAGTGACAGCAATTTCAAAGTCATCCTCACCTCCTCAGATCAGATCTTCAAGGACATGACTCCGGAGATCAAAGCGAAACTTCCCACTTTTTCGGGTGATCTCCTGCTGACAGAGCACAGTGCCGGCTCCATGACCTCTCAATCCTTCATGAAAAGGGCCAACCGCAAGAACGAACAGCTGGCCAAGTCGGCTGAACAACTGGCTTCTGCCGCCGATTGGCTGGGGAGCGCCGCCTATCCCATGACCAAGATCAACAACTCCTGGGATCTCGTCCTGGGTAGTCAATTCCATGATATCCTGCCTGGTACGAGTACGGTCCTGGCATACAACTATGCATGGAACGACGAATTCATTGCCATGAATGGCTTTTCTCAGGTAATCAAAAATTCGATCGCCGCCATCGCTCAGGGCATGAACACCCAGACAACCGGTAAGTCGGTCGTGGTTTACAATCCGGTAGCCATCCAACGCGAGGATGTAGTGACCGCAGAGCTGACCTACCCCAAGATGCCAGCGAATGTCAAGGTGGTGGACAAGGACGGACAGACTGTTCCCTCCCAAATCCTCTCCAAAAACGGGAATAAATTGAAGATTCTCTTCCAGGCCAAGGTACCTTCCGTTGGACTGGCGGTCTACGATGTTCGCGAAACGAACGAAGCACCGGCCCTCTCCTCCCTTTCGGTGAAAGACCAGACCTTGGAAAACGAACGGTTTGTTGTCAAGGTAGATGCCAATGGCGACATCGCAAGTATTTTTGACAAAACCGCAAAGAAAGAGGTGCTTTCCAAACCGGCATCCCTCCAATTTCAACAGGAACGTCCTTCCCAATGGCCAGCCTGGAACATGGACTGGAACGATCGGAAGAACCCTCCCTTTGACTTCCTGAACAAGGAGGTGACGGTAAAAATTGCGGAACAGGGACCCGTCCGCGTTGCCCTCGAGGTGACAAAAAAAGGAGAGAACTCACAAATTACCCAACTGATCAGCCTGTCGGCAGGCGAGAGTGGAAAACGGATTGAGGTCAGCAACAAGATCGACTGGCAATCCAAAGAGGTGAGCCTCAAGGCGGCCTTCCCCACCACCGTCACCAACGAATATGCTACCTATGGCCTCAACACTGCTGCAATCCAACGTACCAACAACAACGATGTGAAGTTCGAAGTTCCCGGAAGAATGTGGATCGACCTGACCGACAGACCCAACAACTACGGTGTCTCGATTCTGGAAGATTGCAAATACGGATCCGATAAACCGGATAACAACACGCTTCGGCTTACGCTGATGTACACCCCCAAGGCCAACTCCTATGTCTACCAGGGAACACAGGATTGGGGTATCCACGATGTGAAATATGCCATCTATGCCCACAACGGAGACTGGGCCTACGCCGGTACCCCCTGGCAAGGAAGCTTCGTCAACGCACCGCTCGTCGCCTTCGAGACTCCCAAACACGAAGGAGCCATCGGCAAAGAGCTCTCGCTGCTCCACATCAACAGCAACAAAGTGGATGTGATGGCCTTCAAAAAAGCCGAAGAGAGCGGCTACTACATCGTTCGTTTCAACGAACTTTATGGGAAAGAAGCCAAGGGAATTTCAGTTGGCTTTCCCGGAAAAGTATTGGATGCCTATGAAGTGAACGGACAGGAGAAAAAAATAGGAACAGCCGATTTTAGCCAGGGAAAACTGAACTTCGACATGACCAGATTCCTCATCCGGAGTTTTGCCGTAAAATTGGAACAACCGGCAGTCGCCCTGAACAAACCGGCTCAACAGAAGGTCGAACTGGCCTTTGATGAGGATGTCATCAGTGCCGACAACAACAGGACGGATGGAAACATGACGGATGGAATGACCCTCCCCGCCGAACTGATTCCGGCAACCGTTGTGAGCGAAGACATCACCTTCCAACTGGGTAACACAGCCGATGGCCAAAAGAATGCACTGGGGGCCAAGGGTCAAAAGATCCAGCTTCCGGCCGGCGATTACAACAAGGTTTACCTGCTTGCCGCTGCTACCGATGATGTCCGTGAAAACCTGAAGGTGGGCAGTCAGACCCTTCCCTTCCCGGTACAGAAATGGACCGGATGGATCGGTCAGCACTACGGTCGCAAGCTCTACTTCAACGACCTGAAAGTATCGGAGATTACCGGCCCCTACTGCAAAACCGACAACATCGCCTGGTATGCCTCACACCGCCACTCACCGAAAGCCAATGATGCCTATCAGTACAGCTATCTCTACATGTACGGGTTTACCTTGCCCAAAGGGACCAAATCCATCACCCTGCCCAACAACGACAAAATCAAGATTTTTGCCGTTACCGTGGCCAACATCTCCAACGCGGAGGTTACACCGCTGCAACCCCTCTACGATGATTTCAGGGATGCCAAACCAGCCGTGTTGCGGACCAAAGAGTACATCACTCCGGAGCTGAAACCGGTGAAATTT
>JAJTBP010000175.1 GCA_021286825.1 Marinilabiliales bacterium
TCCGGCTGCAGAGGAGTTTTTCACCTTCAGCAACCGATTCTCCACCCATATCCGGAGCGGAGCAAGGGTCGCCCGCCGATCCGCGACAGCGAAAAGATTTGCCTCACAATCTCGGTCTACACAAAAGCTGAGCAGAAAATTTCTTTTCCCCGAAGGCACCGGTTGAACGGAATTGTGCTCCGCAGACTCCATCCGATAACCATTCCCTGCAAAAGGGATGGATTGAATGGGAAGGCTCTGGCCATGGCTATTCCAGGCACAAAGAGGGTGCAACAGTGAAAGCAAGCCCACCGTTCGTTTGACTAATTTTAGCATAACCATTCGGAAATGTGATATTTTAATCGTATATTTAGGTGGCTGTTGCCACAGATACCTGACAAATTTAACCACTAAATGATCCCTTACCAATGCCTGACCTGAATTTCATGTACGGCCTGGGTTGGCTACCCGATTGGCCGGACTTCCGTGACAAGACCACGGAAGATGATCAGATTTCGCCAAAACTGGCCGCGTTGGGCCAGAAAGATTCGATCAAATCGATGAAATCCCGCCTGAGAACCTTTGCCGGCAGCACAACCGCTTTGCCGACATCGGTAGATCTAAGCAACTGGTTCTCGTCACCCAAGGACCAGGGCAACCTGGGTTCCTGTACCGCCAATGCCGCCGCCGGACTGCTTGAATACTTCGAAAGGAGGGCTTTTGGCAAGTACAACGTTCCTTCCCGCTTGTTTCTTTACAAAACAGCCAGAAACCTGATGCATCAATCGGGCGATAGCGGTACTTTTCTACGGGGCATGATGGGTGCCATGGTACTTTTCGGGGTACCGCCCGAAGAATACTGGCCCTATGAGATAGCCGATTTCGACAGGGAACCGACCCCTTTCTGCTACGCCTTTGCCCAGAACTATCAGGCCATCAGCTACTACAGGCTGGATCCGCCGGGAACTGACCGACAGCTACTGCTGGAGGCCATCCGGAAAAATCTGGCTTCGGCACTGCCCATGATGTTTGGCTTTACCGTTTACCAGTCCATCACCCAATCCAACCAAAATGGCGGACGGATTCCCATGCCCGGGAAAGGGGAAAAGATGGTGGGTGGTCATGCCATCGTGGCGATGGGGTACGATGACAAGATGGTGATCCGAAACGAAGATAAAAACGGAGCGGTTACCACGGGAGCCCTGATGATCCGAAACTCCTGGGGAGCGCAATGGGGAGACCGAGGTTTTGGCTGGCTTCCGTACGAATATGTACTGAAAGGCCTTGCCATTGATTGGTGGTCGTTGCTCAAGAATGAATGGGTCGATACCGGAAACTTCAGCGAAACCTAAGCCACGAGACCCATTGGACAGGATTCTGTTCTGTTGTTAAAAATAATTATGATCCAACAGACCTGTTTTTATGGATTTGTATGTAACTTTACGAGAGTTAAGAAGTATATTACCCATATTATCGGGCATCGCTGCCCATTGTCTAACCGGTCTAATTGCATTTTATGAACAAACTCCTATGGCTTTTCATGTCGGTACTGCTCTTTTCCTGCAGTGCCATCAAAGAGGCGATTACAGTGCCCGTCAACACCACGTTGAAAGTTGACATGCCTTTTACCGTCTCAGTAACCAAGAGTGCTTCGCTCGACAAAGCGGGTACCACTTACTCCTTTACCTCTACGAAGGTGCTTCAGGTGTCGGATAATACGGATATGACGGCATACATCAACAAGATTAAAGCGGTGGATCTTCGCGCGGTTACGGTAACGATGCAAGGGTTGACAGGCACACAGCAGGTGCTGACCCTTGACATCAGCGTTTCCGGTGTTAATGGACCCGTCTTCTCCATTGCCAACATCTCCAGTACCAGCAACAACCCATTCAGTCCGACGATCACCTCAACGGTACAATCCCAATTGGATCTTGTGGCTGCCAAGCTTGTTTCTGACAGGCAGCTGACGCTCACCATCAGCGGCACCACCAATGATGCACCGATGAGCCTGACCGCCCAATTGGCCTTTGACACGAAATTCACCTGCATGCCATTGAATTGAAGATTCTTTGCATGAGCACATAAAGAGAGGGCCCGGGAAGCAGCAGCTTCATCCGGGCCCTCTCTTTTGGAACAACTCCTCAAAGATATGGTTTGATCACGGTAAGCCAGGTCTTGTAACCTTCACCCAGCAGGTGAAGTCCGTCGTTTGTGTACAGCGGATTCAACAGATCATCGTTGGGATTTTTCAAGGCATCGAAGAGATCCACGTAGGTAGCACCCAATCGGGGACAGATCTCCTTCAGCCGTCCATTGATCGCGATGACCTGTGCCGTCTTTCCGGTATGGGAAGAGAAGGTCTTGAAGGTGTTGTTGACAGGCAGTATGCTCTGCACAAAGACCTTGGTGGAAGGTGATTTGGTCCGAAGAATCGAAACGATCTTGCAGATGTTGGCAAAGACGGTATCCGGAGAGACATTCTTGGCCAGGTCGTTGATGCCGATCAGGAGAAAGACCTTTGCCGGTTTGATGTTGTAGATCTGATAGAGCCTGTTGAGGACGCCTTCGCTCGTATCACCACTGATTCCCCTGTTTTTCACTTTCGGATTGTTGAGCAGTTCACACCATTCGGCACCATCGGTGATGCTGTTTCCCAAAAAGACCACCTCGTTACGGGTGTCGGGAAGCAACTCAAACAAGGATTTGCGCTGATCATAGTAGGTTCCGAATTTGGAGGCCTGGCCAAAAGCGGTTCCGGCCGTCAGCAAGAAGAAAAGAATCAACAATTTACACTTTGCCATGTTTATTGGTTTTGGAGGCACCATTCCAGGTCACCAGATCTGGGCGGGGAACAGTGCGGTTAACATCAAAGATCGGATGTTTTGTCGGCATACTTGGGTTTCAGGACCGTCAACTGCAGCACAATGGCCAGCACGACGGGAATGGCCAGCATGGCCACATCGTGCCCCAGGCTACCCGCATCCGTTGATTTGCCCAGGAAAACGGTGATCACGGCTCCGCTGGATATACCCGCCATGTTCATCAGTCCGTAACCGGCTGCCCGATGTCTCGGGGAGACAAACTGGCACAGGATCGGCATGCTGTTGGCATCGAACATCCCGAATCCCAATCCAAACATCACCGCGCCTGCCAGTACGCTGGAATATCCTGTTCCGTAACCCAGCAGCAAGAGTGCAGGCACCATCATGCCCAGTCCGATCACCCCCGTGTAGATGCGTCCCTTGATGTTGACCCGCATCCATCGGTCGGCTAGCATACCCCCCAGGATGACACTCACGAGGGAGGATCCGGCAATGGTAATGGTGGCCATCGGACCAGCGACCGACATGTCGATGCCGAGCGTTTGCGAGAAGAGGGTGGGCATCCAGTTCTTCACGGCCCATCCAGGGAAGCTGGGAGCGGCAAAATAGAAGAGCAGGACCCAGAAGCTGATGGTCCCAAACAACAGTCCGAGGCTGTTCCCGATGGAGGCCAATCCGTCGCGGAAAGTCACCCGTACCTTTTCCACCTCAACGGTCCTTTGATCCTTCAGGAAGAAGGCCAGCACCAGACTGTAGACGATGCCGATCATACCGAACAGATGAAAGGTCTGTTGCCAGGAGTAGAAGTGGGCCACCGTTGCCCCAAATCCGCCCAATGCCTGTCCGAGGTAGAGACCCGACAGGTGAATTCCAACGGCCAGAGAACGGGTGTTGCCCCGGTGATAGTCTGCGATGAGCGCCAGTCCCGAAGGGATGTACAGCGCTTCACTGACACCCATCAGGGCGCGAAGGGCATAAAGCTGGTCAAAGGTCTTGGCATAGCCCATGGTCAGGGTAACACCAGACCAGACGGCCAGGGAGCCAACGATCAGCCATTTCCGGTTGACACGATCGGCGATCAATCCGGCCATGGGGCTCATCAGAGCATAAATCCAGAGAAACACCGCCATGAGCCGGCCAAAATTCTCTGCTTTTTCCAATTCATGGATGTCCCCCATCATGGCAACCTTCATGGTGGAGAGCATCTGCCGGTCCATGTAATTCAGCAATGCCACCATCCAGAGTAGGGCCACGACAACCCATGGATAAATTTTCCTGTAGTTTTCTTTAGTCATCGATATGGTAGTTAAATGGATTTGTAGGGAGGTGAAAGTAATGAAAATTTAACTATGGAAAAAACCGCTTGGCAGAAAGCAAGGTTGCTCCTTACCCCATGTTCCGGTCACCCTTTCCTACATCCCATTTCCCATCTGTTCCAGCGTCTTCCACACCTGCAACAAACCGCGGGGGACGTGGAAACAACCCTTCCATTTGCCGCCCTTCAGCGGCAGCAACACCTCACCTCTCCGGTTGAGATAACCGAACCACTCCCCATTTTCCGGATCGGGGAAATGACTCCAGGTGTAGTCGTGTACCTTATCGAACCATTGCTGCAAGTGGCGATCCCCCGTGAGGGAATAACCTTTGATCAAGGCAATCAGCGTCTCCATGTGGACCCACCACAGTTTCTGATCCCACTCCAGTTGTTGGGGGGGATAACCCTTTCGGTCCAGAAAATAGAAGATGCCGCCATATTCTTTGTCCCATCCGAACTCCAGGGTATCCCGCACGATCTTCACCGCCTGGTCGGCAAGGGTTGGACGTTTCAGCCGGACGGAGAGATCCATGATGAACCACATGGCTTCGATGGCATGGCCCGGATTGAGGAGCCGACCTTCGAATGAATCGGAGCGACTGCCATCTGCCAGGACATTTTCAAGAATCAGTCCGCTCTCCTGGTCATAAAAGAGTTCCATTACCTCGTACAAGCAGGAGGAGATGGTCTCTTCCACCAACTCCTTGTCGAGCAAGGGTTCAATTTCGAGCGAGAGGTTGCAGAGAATCATCGGAAGGGAAAATCCCTTTAAAGGACGGGTTCCCCCCACGGACTTGGAAAACCGTCCTTTCGGATGGGAACTGCGTTTCAGAATCTTCAGGAAAGTGGTAACCGCCACCTGAGCATATTCTTCCTTGCCTGTTGCGAGGTAGAGCTGACCGAAGGCCATGGTGGCAAAGCAGTCCGAAAAGATATTGTAGGCTTCCACCAGCGGCGCACCTTCACGCGTCAGGGAGAAATACCAATCTCCCCCGCCGTCTCTTCCATGGCGAAGGAGAAAGCGGGCACCGGATTCGGCCATCTGCAGCCACTCTTCCCGCCTGGCAACCTTGTTGTATAAGGTGGCGAACATCCAAACCTGACGTCCTTGAAGCCAGACAAATTTATCGGTATCAAACACGTCTCCTTTCCGGTCCAGGCAGGTAAAATATCCATCGTGCTGCGGGTCGGGCGAATGTTTCATCCAGAAAGGAATCACGTCGTCGAGCAGGGCATCCCGGTACTGGACAAGCAATTTATTGGTTTCCATTTTTTTCAAAAGTAATCGGTCAACTTTTTTCAGAGATGGCATTCATGGGAATCTGTTCTTGCCGACCATTTTTGGGATGGACGACTCAATCCCAATCCGTCAAATCTTTGAGAAAAGGGTCTCCATTTGCAACGATTGAACGGCAGAGCAGAAAGGCTGGTATTGGGTCTCATCCATGTTTTGAACCGGAGTTCTGAACCGGCCGCAATCCAACCCGATGTAGCGCATGTATGCCTTTCCGGTAGCGATCCCCCCAAATTTTCCCAACAGGCGAATCATGTCGATCGACTGTTGCTGCAACTGACGGGCAGTAACAAAATCACCCCGATCATAAGCCTGTATCAACTGATAGTAAAGAGGAGCGGCATAATTGAAGGTACTGCCGACGGCACTCCGGGCCCCCAAAACCAGTGCAGAAAGGAACGCCTCATCCCTTCCCCACATCATCTCATATTTGCCATGCATGAAATTTGTACAACTGAGGAAGTCCATGAAGTCCTCATGGGTATATTTGATTCCTGCCAGATTCGGGATGACACCATCGGCCTCCTTCAGGAAATCGAACATCGACAGATAGCAACCGGAGAGGACGGGGATGTGATAGAAATAGACCGGCAAGTTTGGAACGGAGGAGGCCACCCTGGCAACAAATTCGACCAGTTGAGCTGCATTTGGCGGATTGAAATAGAAGGGAGCCAAGAGTGCGATAGCATGGACCCCCTGCTCCTGTGCATGAAGGGCCAGCTCAATGCACTCCACATAAGAGGTTCCTCCCACCAAAGTGATCACTTTGACGGTCCCCTTGCTTTTGGCCTGCCGTGCCCACTCTTCTGTCAGCCTCATTTTCTCCTTAACCGACAGAGAAACGCCTTCGCCGGTTGAACCGTTGACAAAAGCGCCGACAACCCTGTTGGCTGCCAGAAAATCGTAGTAAGACCCGATCCTGTCATATTGTACTTCGCCTTTGTCATTCATGGGTGTAAAGGGTGCGGCCACCAATCCGCTAAATCTTTCCATAGTGCCAATGATTTGAAATTTCAGAATTGTAATGTATTTGAAAGGTGGATACGGGAAGCATCCCGCTGCTCACCAGATTGCCTCTGCTAAAAGGTTTCCAGCCATATCGGATGGTCCCTTGGCTGGAATGTCTCTTTGCCAGGATCAATTGATTGTCCTGGATCTCTCCCTGAACGGGTACAAAACAACCCATTTCATCCGACATTTCCAGCTCCCGGACAGATTTTCCATCACGGGTTGTCAAGGGGGATACCGGGTCAAACGATACCACAATGGTTTGACCTTGCACTTTGGCCGAAACGGGTCTCGGGCTGATCCTGTAGTTGTGAAGTCCATAGAGGCTGGTCAAGACTTGGGCCGCCAACCGCTCTCCTATCTCCTTTTTACGGATGGGATGCACATTCAGCGAATCTCCCAGATCGGATGACACCACCAGGCTGCAATGCGGGATCTCTTCCGAGAGGCTCCTTTGCATATCCCGGAACTGTTCCCATCCCGGTCGTTGGATGGAGGAAAGCTGGACCACCAGAAAAGGCAATTGTTCCTGTTGCCAGGATCGCCTCCAGGACTGAACCATTTTGGGAAAAAGCAAACGGTACTGGTCGGGCTTTTCCGCATTGGATTCCCCTTGATACCAGAGGACTCCACGAATCGGCAACCCGGTGATCTGCTTGACGCCTGCCCTGAAAATATAGCCCGGACCAAACGGATGAAGTTGTTGCTTATCCGATTTGCCCAGGTTCAAGGCCACCCGCTCCCGACACCAGGGAACCAGCAATTCATCTTCCTTCCAG
>JAJTBP010000176.1 GCA_021286825.1 Marinilabiliales bacterium
CATGACCGGCGGAAGGACCGTTGTCCTGGGACAAACCGGACGTAACTTCGCCGCAGGTATGAGCGGTGGCATCGCTTACGTGCTGGATGAGCAGGGGGATTTCGACTACTATTGCAACAAGGGACTCGTTGAACTGGGACCCGTTGAAGAGAAAGCCGACATTCAGGAGCTTCAGGAGATGATCCGCAAGCACATGCTCTATACGCAGAGTCCGCAGGCAGAGAAAATTTTGACCAACTGGGAAGAATACCTGCCGAAGTTTGTCAGGGTGATCCCGCTGGAGTACAAGAAAGTGCTCAATGAAGCCAAGCTAAAGGAGGTCAAGCGCAAACTGGAGATGGCAGAAGATGCCCCGACCATTCGGGAATGATCGGCCTGATCAGAAGACAAGAGCGAAAGTTTAGGCACCGGATCCATTGGGTTGCCGTTGCCGGGATAGATTAAATGAGAGAAAAATAGAGATCATGGGAAATCCAAAGGGTTTTATAGAAATAGAAAAGAAGGTCGGTGGATACCGGCCCGTCAGTGAGCGCATCGGCGATTTCGGTGAGGTTGAGCAGACACTGAATGAACAGGATCGCATCGACCAAGCCTCACGATGCATGGATTGTGGCGTTCCATTCTGCCATTGGGCCTGTCCGGTGGGCAGCAACATTCCGGAATGGCAGGATGCCGTTTACCGTGGAAAGTGGGATGAGGCCTACCAAATTCTCACCCGCACCAACAGCTTCCCCGAATTCACGGGAAGGGTGTGTCCTGCCCCCTGCGAGAAGTCTTGTGTGCTGGCCATTCACGATGAATCGGTCACCATTCGGGAGAACGAATGTGCGGTTGTGGAACATGCCTTCGACCTCAACGTCGTCCATCCCTATCCGCCGGAAAAAAGAAGCGGAAAGAAGGTGGCCGTTATCGGATCCGGTCCTGCCGGACTTTCGGTGGCCGACTTGCTCAACAAGGCCGGACATTCCGTTACCGTCTTCGAACAGGACAACGAAATTGGCGGACTGCTTCGCTATGGCATCCCGGATTTCAAATTGAACAAGGGTGTCATTGACAGAAGGGTCGATCTCTTTGTCAAAGAGGGAATTCAGTTCAAGACCAGCACTCAGGTTGGAAAAGAGATCACAGCCACAGAATTGGTGGAAGGGTTTGATGCCGTCTGCCTCGCCTGCGGCGCCATGAAACCCAGAGACCTGCAACAGACTCCCGGAAGAGAGTTGAAAGGGATCTATTTTGCCATGGATTACCTGAAACAGCAGAACAAAGTGGTGAAGGGTGAAGCCATCGAAGATGCCATCCGCATCGACGCCCGCAACAAAAAGGTATTGGTAATCGGCGGAGGTGATACCGGTTCCGATTGCGTAGGTACCGCCATTCGGCAAAAAGCTGCGGCTGTGACCCAGATTGAGATTCTGGACAAGCCTGCAGAAAAACGGTCCGAAGACAACCCATGGCCCTATTGGCCCAATACCCTCAGAACCTCCAGTTCACACCTGGAAGGATGTGAGAGACGCTGGTCGTTGAATACCAAGCGTTTCATCGGCGAAAAGGGGGTCTTGAAAGCCGTTGAGGTGGTCAAGGTGGAATGGACCAACCAGAATGGTCAGTTCTCGATGAAGGAAATTCCGGGCACGGAAGAGATCATCGAAGCAGACCTGGTCATGCTGTCATTGGGATTTCTTTCGCCCATCCACGAAGGATTGCTCGATGACCTGAAAGTGGAATATGATCCACGGGGTAATGTCAAAGCTCAGGATTTTGCCACCTCCGTTGCCAAGGTCTTTGTCGCCGGTGATGCCACGCGTGGGGCAAGTCTCGTGGTCCATGCCATCCGTTCCGGAAGGGATGCGGCTGGTAAGATCAACGCATTTTTGAACAAATAGCTACCTGCAAGAAATAAACACAGGAGACCCTTTTTTCATCTGCTCCGGAGGCAAGACTGCTTCCGGAGCTTTTTTTTTTCCGCGCTGGAGCATGAAAACAGGCTGGAAGCAAAGGCATCGCTGTGACAGCCAGCGTTCCTAAAGGGAGCCCTTACCCAGGAAGAATGGCTGCGATCCCCGGAAAAACAGGAAGAGATAAGCGGATTGGAACCATTTCAAACGGGTGGACGACCGACGGAGCTAACCGACCTAACCAAGGGAAAAGACTGCTGCCTGGGTTACCTCCATTCTGTCGCAAGGGTCAGCCTTCGGGCACCCAAGAAACTGTTTTGCAGAACCTCCGTAAAAGATGAAATTGAAGACACATCAATCTCTGCCAAAATTCCGTAAGGTCGTCCCATCCAATGGTTCTTGCAGCCTAAAGGATCTGGAATTCAGCACAGATTGTATTTAACTTCAAAAACATTACATTTACGAAAAACGTGTTTATGGGAAAAATCTTTCAGTTTGGAGAAATTGTGGAAGGATACCGGGTTCCGGTCCTGAACGAAAGGGAAGTTAGGGCTTCTGCAGGAATCATGTTCTTTTTTGCCTATACTTCGCTGTTGTTGATTCTTTTCAAAGGCAATTTTGTGCCGGCGAAATTTTTCGTCTTCATCTTTCTATGTGACTTTGCCGTCAGGGTATTGATCAACCCGCGGTTCTCCCCCACCCTGATCCTGGGTCGGTGGATCGTGCAAAACCAGAGACCGGAATATGTGGGTGCTCCGCAGAAGAAATTCGCCTGGTGGATTGGTCTGTTTCTGGCGGGTTCCATGTTTATTTTGCTGGTGGTCCTGAATACCTACAGCATCATCACCGGATTGATCTGTCTGATCTGTCTGATCTTCCTCTTTTTTGAATCGGTATTTGGCATTTGCCTGGGTTGCCTTTTTTACAACTTTTTCTACAAGGAAGAGGCCAGCTATTGTCCGGGATACACCTGCGAAGTAAGCGAAAGAGAGGAGATTCAAAAGATCAAGGCCTCCCAATGGTTGATCATGGCCGGTTTCGTACTCTTTGTCTACCTATCCATCCATTTCCTGACGGCCACCTTCAAGGAGCGCCCCAGTGATCTGTGGGTGAAGTATGGTCTGAAGAAGGAGGCTCCCGCAGATCCGCATCCCCAAAACTAATTTTGCCACAAGGACCGCAGGCTGTGGCAGCGATCCCCCGACAGGGTTTCTATTGGACATTCAAGAGATGGATCGGAAACCAACCTCCATCACCTACGGCACAAAAAAAGGCCGGGAAAGCAGAATCCTCTCTTTCCCGGCCTTTTCTTTGAACGACCCCGGCTTATTTCGCCAAGAGAGCCTCTTCGACCAGCAGATCGTATTTGTAACCGTAACCAAAATCCTTGTCGAGGGTGAGTGTTCCTTCGAAGGTAACAACGGTTCCTACGGCCACTGTCTCCTTGGTGGTCACCACCAGATCAAAGGTATTGTCGTCACCGGATCCATCCTGGAGGTGCACCCAGTTCTTGTTCATGATCTCGGCGCTGAATTTGATGACCTGTCCAGTCACCTTGACCTTCTTGCCTGAAAGCTCTGCTTTTTTGGCAAAGAGATCACCGATCTTGATGGCACCGGCAGCCGGTTCAACCTTCAATCCTTCGACCCTGGCCATGTTCTGACGGCCCTTGGTGGTCAGTTTGACCTGCGGCTTCTCTTTGACCGGTTGATCACTCAGGTCCTGAATGAACTGAATGCTGTCGAATACCCGGTTCAACTCCTTGCTTTTGAAATTGGTCATTTCCATGCCATCGCGGTAGTAGTAGGTCTTTCCCTTTTCCGGTTCAAAGCGGCTAACGGCAGCCCAATATTCCTTGCCATTTTCAGTGAGCAGAAGATAGGTATATCCGCTGGTCTGGAGAAAATCTTTTGCGACGACGGTATGTGTTCCGGGAGCCATGGTTGCCGATTGAGACGGTTTGTTATCCGTTTTTTTGACGGTAGCCTGGTTGCAGCCCGCAAGCAAAAGCAAGGCCACTGAGAAATAGAGAATTGACTTCATATAAAATGTAGATAAGTGATTTAATTTTCTTCGAACAAATCGGGTTTCGCCTTATTGTTCCAGGCTTTCCAGGCCACGCCACCGATCAGAACAATGACTACGACGAGGGCCACCGGGAACGAAGTGGCACTGCCACTGCCATAGGAATGGAGGCCGGTCAGATAGTAGTTGACACCGAGGTAGGTCATGAGGACGCAAAGCAGTCCGACCACCGAAGCAAGGTTGAAGGCATACCAGCCCTTGTAACCCGGCATCATCCGCATGTGGGTAATGAAGGCATAGACAAGGATGGTGACCAATGACCAGGTCTCCTTGGGATCCCAACCCCAATATCGTCCCCAGGATTCGTTGGCCCAGATGGCTCCGAGGAAGGTTCCAATGGTGAGCAGATAGAGGCCAAGGGTCATGGCTGCTTCGTTGATCCAGCTCATTTGTTCGATGTTTCGGGCCACTCTGTCACGATTTTCCTGTTTGACCAGGGCAGCCAGCATCAGATTGGAAAGACCGATGATGGCGCTAACACCCAGGAATCCGTAACTACCGGTGATCACGGCCACGTGGATGGCCAGCCAGTAGGACTTCAGTACCGGAACCAGATTGGTGATTTCAGGATTAAGCCAACTCATCTGTGCCACGAAAAGGGTAAGTCCGGAGAGTAAGGCAGCCGCTCCCATCACCATCGGATTTTTCCGGGCGAAGAGGATACCGGCCAGCATACCGGCCCAGGCGATGTAGATCATCGATTCGTAACCGTCACTCCAGGGCATGTGGTTAGCGATGTAACCCCGGATGATCAATCCCACGGTGTGCAAGGCGAACCCGAAAAGGAAGATCCATACCGAATATTTGACTACCCTTGGGTCGATCTTGCGATCAGAAACCAAAGCCTTGAAATAGAAGAACATCAACAGCAGACCAGCCAGTAAATAAAGAAAGGAGAGGTCTCTGAAGATGTTGATGCGGTTGTATGTGATCTCCATCTGACCTTTGGCATCTCCCGGGATCAGTTCGGAGGCCAATTTGTGCTGAAACTGGCTGATCAAATCCAGGTCTGATTTCTGACGGCCGGGATCATTGGTCTGTACGGCATTGAGGTAATCGGAAAGTACCTTCATCATCATGGCTCCCGAGGTGGAATTGGGAGCACTGGTCAGATCTTCCCATTTGGTATTGGATCGGTCGGATGAGGGGAAAAGACGAACCATTTCGCCTTTGAAGACCATGTAGGCTACGTTGAGGCGGTCATCCACCTTGATGATGGCATTGTCAAAAGTACCCCTTTGCGAAGGTTGTTTGGCATAGGCCTCACCTACCTCCTTCATCATTTTGTAATTTCCCTTGTCGTCGAAGAAAGCGGCAAAACTGGCTTTTCCATCGACACCCAGCAATTTCTCAATTTTGGCATCGCCCAGCGCAATCATGGGAACTTTTTGCCACTCCTCCGGATAGGCAATCATGCTCAGCACAGCTTGTTCGGGAGACAATCCTTCCAGACTCTCCTGTCTGGACACCTTCATCACCACCTCATAGGCCAGTGTACTGAAAGGTTTGATTCGTCCATCATGACCCTGAACCCAGACTTTTGCAAAGTCATCGGCCGACTTGGACGATACGGCGGTGGCCGCTTGGGAACTCAAGCCGTTCGCCACCAGCAGCAGGAAGACCACTGCCACAGGTTTCGCGGCTTTTTGCATCAAACGATAGAAATGGCTCTTCTTGTGAAAGATGGAGAGCAAGATGGAAAGAAAGAGCAAGAAATAGCCCAGATAGGTGAGGTTGGTACCCGCCAGGTCTTTGTTGACCGAAAGGATGGTCCCTTTCTCATCCTGATCATAGGAGGACTGATAGAAACGATATCCCCTGTGTTTCAAAACATTGTTCATGAAGATTGAAAAGTCATATTGAACACCCTGTTCCTTGTCCTCGAGGGTCACCTCGCTGCGGTAGGAGGAGGGACTCATGGATCCCGGGTAACGTTGCAGCTGAAAATCCTTGAGACGAATCGAGAACGGGAGGGTCTTGACCTTGGGGCCGATCCACATCTCATAATCCAATCCGTTGAATTGGCCTTTGACCGAACCGCCATCTGTCTCATCGCTGATGGCCACATCGGCAAATGCCTCTTGCGAACCATCCGACAGGCGGATGCGGGCACCTTTGGATGCCTTGGCACGCATGGCTGCCATTCCGGTCGCTTCAGAAGCGGTGGGCATACTCCAGAGGTATTCGACCGATTTCACTTTTAGTTTTTGTCCGCCAATTTCAAAGGTGGCACTTACGGCATCCTTCGAAAAGGGGGTAAGCAGCACCTTTTGCTCAGCTTCATAATGCTCATCGCCTTTCGAAACCAGCATGTGGAAATATTGATCGGAGGTAATCAGTTCATTCGAAGCTTCTCCCTCGCGGATGTGAATGACGCCTTCCTCCCCAATGTAGCGGGTCACAGCGGCACCCAACACCATCACGATAAAGGCCAGATGGAACAGTCCGACGGTCATCTTCTCCTTTTTGTAGAGTTTGCTTCGAAAATAGATCACGGTCATGGCGACCGACAAGAAGAGGAGCAACAGTTCAAACCACCAGGAACCATAGACCAAAGCCTTGGCGGCTTCGGCACCGTAGGAACTCTCAACAAAGGTGGCCATTCCGAGTATCATGGCCAACAGCAACAGTCCGAAACCGGCAGTGGTCATGGAAAATATCATTTTCTTAAGTTGGTCAATCATAAAATATCTGAATAGTTATATACGAGCAAAATTAAGAAAAAACCAATCGCACCCTAAAAAAAAGGAGTCCCTGGGGACTCCTTTTGTAATGATTACAATTTTACATCATTAAGCTCTGATGCAAAATGAATTAGTTTTATCTGATGTTGGCCTGAGCCGCAGCAAGTCTGGCGATCGGAACGCGGAACGGAGAGCAGCTCACGTAATCCAGGCCCGTTCTGTGACAGAATTCAACTGAACTGGGTTCGCCACCATGCTCACCGCAGATACCGATTTTGAGTTTCGGTTTGGTGGAACGACCTTTGGCAACAGCCAGTTCCACGAGAAGACCTACTCCGTGCTGATCCAGAATCTGGAACGGATCGTTTTTCAGAATGCCTCTGTCGAGGTAATCGGGCAAGAACTTACCGGCATCGTCACGGGAGAAGCCCATGGTCATCTGGGTAAGGTCGTTGGTACCGAAGGAGAAGAAATCAGCCTCCTGGGC
>JAJTBP010000177.1 GCA_021286825.1 Marinilabiliales bacterium
CCTACAAACTGGACAATTCTCCCCGAAACACCGACAATGAAAATGCGGTAGACGGACTGCTCAATTACAGCTCTTACCGACAGCGGTCCAAGAACGACGCGTATGGGAGGGAACATACCTTGCAGATTGATTATTATGATCCCCTGACGAAGGTTCACCAGATTGAGGCAGGGGTCAAGTACATCCTGCGTCAGAATTACTCCAAGGCGAATGTTTATACCTTTGATGACCAGGAAAAAGATTGGCAGGAAGATTTGTTGAAAGACAACCGGTTGGATTATGATCAGCACATCATTGGGGTGTATGCCGGTTACCTGATCAAGCTGAAAAAGGTGAGCATCAAGAGTGGCATGCGCGCGGAAGCCACCATCAACGATGGTTCCTTCCAGTCGTTGAGGGATACCAGTTTCACCAACAAGCTCTTCAACCTGGTGCCTTACATCACCTTCTCCCGGAATCTGAAGAGCGGCCAGAACCTGAAATTGTCCTACACCCAGCGGTTGTCGAGACCGGGAATCTGGTACCTGAATCCCTATGTCAACGACCTGGACCCGCTGAACATCAGCTACGGTAACCCGAAACTGCATGCCGAGGTATCCCACGTAGTGGATCTGACCTATGGCAAATTTACTGCCAAATATAACCTGAACATGAATCTGTCGGGAGCCATGACCAACAACACCATTGAACGGTACACCACCATCAATTCTGGCGGAGTGAAGGTATCCACCTACGACAACATCGGGAAGATGCGAAAGTTGGGGACCAACATCTTTGGCAGCCTCCGGATGGGTAAAAAGTTGAATGCCAATCTGAACCTGAGTCTCTATTACAAGACGGTGGCCTCCAATGATGACCGGAATCTGAAGAACCAGGGTTTCAGCAGCCAGGCTTATCTGAATGTGCGGTACAATGTCTGGAAAAACGGGACCATTTCAGGCAATGGGGGCATTTTTTCGCCTGAAGTGATGCTGCAAGGGCAGTCTTCGACCTATTATTACAATTCGTTTGGTCTTTCTCAGGAGTTGTTTGACAAGAAGGTCAGGTTATCGGCCAACATCAGCAGTCCGTTCCAGTCGCGGTACAAAAACGAGATGACGATGTCGGATCCGAGTTTTACGCAGACCAGTACCTATTACCAGTATCGCCGGCAGTTCAACATCAACATCTCCTACAAGTTTGGTCAGATGAAGGGTGAAATCAAGAAAGCCCGGAGAACCATCCAAAACGAGGACTTGAAGAGTGGAGGTGATTCAAACGGAAGCAGCAAATAGCGGTTGCGCACGGGATAGGAGCTTCATTTGGATCTACCCGATACAGTGCATGGGAATGGGTGGATTTTGCGGTTAGGCATTTGTCAGAACCGTTGAATGAAACTGCAATAGATCTGGTGGTAGGTCTCGGTTTTTTCGAAGGTGCCTTGCCAGTTGATGGAGAAACTGAGTTTTCTGGAGATTCGAAGGGAGAAGTCGGTCTCGCCGATCTGTTCCAAAAGTTTTTGGGAGGTGACCGGATAGAGGTAGTCGACGTATCGATAGTCGAGGCTCCAGAACAGTTTCCCATTGAGCAATTCCTTGTCGATTCGCAGGCCATAAATGTTTCCCTTCACATAACTGGTTTGAAGGTGATTTGCATTGAGCGAAAGGGTGGCCTGGAGGAAAGGGAGTTGGGAAAAGGAAAGATAGCCATTGAAATTGGTGGTGGGTTTGCTATCATTGGATTGATCCCAGTAGCTGGCTGAAAAATTGGTGAAGACTTTTGTCCAGGGTCGGTAATTGATGCGAAATTGGACCCCCTGGCGGGTGGCATCTGCCAACATCAAATCGATGTAGTTTTTGTATGTCTCGTAGTAGATGATGTTTTTGCGGTTATCATAACTGGTGGACAAAGACAATTTGCCTGAAAATCTATAATGGAGCATCAGGTAGAGGCTGGTGAGGGTGAGCTGGTTTACCGGTAGGCCATTCACCAGTTTATACAGATCCACCTCTGAGGAGCAATAGAAATTCAGGTGTTTGGCCAGCGAGTTGTCGTGCTGGAAATAGAGGTAACGTCTGTCTGTTTTTCCTCCATTGGTTTGGTTGAAGGCTGCCAGGGAAGTTTGCATCTGACCATTGGCATTGGAGGTGCTATGTCCGATGAACCCTCCATATTCCAGCAGCTTTTTGTTGAATCCGTAATCGGTGTAATCGGGTCTGAAACCCACCACTGTTCCCCAGTAAAAATGTTTAAGATTCCTTTCGTATTGGAGTCCATCCATGGCTCCCAGATTGGATATCCTGGGGTTGATTCGTCTACCCAGGCTAATGGTATTTTTCGATCCTGCCTGATAACGGAGGTTCAGGTCATATATTTTCAATCCATTGAATAGGTTGGATTGGATGGGAGACCAATCATTCAGCAAATGGGAAAAGGAGAGATAGGCATCGAATGAGACCGGCGAATTTTGGATGTTCTCTGCCTGGATTGATCCGGTGTACCTCATGCGCGTATTGTTGCCGGTAGTGGTGTTGGCAAGGTTGGTGTAGGAGGCAATCTGAACACGACCCACCACCCGTTCCTGGTGTAATGCGGAGGACACGGCCATCTTTCCTGAGGTGCTTGTACTGTCTGAAGGTGTTTTCGCGGCATGGGACGGGCTGGGAATCGGTTCCGCAATGGCCTGCTCTTTGGATACCAGGGCAATCACACGGTCACCGGTTTTGAGTTTCGTATCCCCCAACGGTTTGCCCACACAAGATACTGTGGAGACGTTCTCTACGCGCATCACCGGAACCAGTTTTTTCTCTTGCAGGATGAATAATTCATCGCCGGGTTTTATTCCTTTCGCGTAGGCAAATTTGACGTAGACATTTTGAGCGGTCAGGTAGGAAACCGTACCCTCCAATTGTCGTTTCCCATCCTGAGCAAGGAGGGTGGGTGATAGCAACCACATGATTAGGATTGTGTAGAATATTCTCATTCGACAATGTATTTCGTTCTGCGATGGGGAGAACAACCGTTCATGATCACTTCAAGGCTTAGGTTCATGAACGGTTTATCCTCTCGGGTGACAACTTAAGCAGGCACTGCTGACGTAGCTATAATTTTTGACATTACGGTGTTTGCTATCCACGGAAGTCTTGTTGCTATGGGTATGACACAGGATACAGCTAAAGGATGCATAGTTGGAAGCCACCGTATGACATTCTGAACAAAGTGTCCAGGCGCCTTTGTGATGGCCGCTGTTGATCGGAAAAAACTGTACATCATGGTTGTAGGTGGAGGTGGTCCAGTTGGCAGTCGAATGGCAATTTTCGCAGGTGATGGGAAAATTGGCTCCAACATGGTTGGGATTTGTGGTTGCATTGTACTTGGCAGAATGGCAGTTGTAGCAAGCGGAGGGCGTTCCCCCGCTGTAACCGTTGGTATGGCAGAGGCTGCACAAAACCGTGGTATGTGCCCCCGTTAGCGGGAAACTGGTGGTTGAATGGTTGAAGTTGGTGGCTAGCCAGTTCACCTGGGTATGGCATTTGGTACAATCCACGGGATAATTTTGGGTGGTATGACTGGGCGCAGCATTGTACTGTGACTGGTGACACCCAATGCAGGTTTGTGGGGCGGTCGATACATTTCCCTTGTGACAATCGGAACATTGGACGATTGTGGTGTGGCCTCCGACCAGTGCGTAACCTGTGGTATTGTGGTTGAAACTGGATGGTTTCCAGGCTGAGGTAGCGTGGCAGGTTTTACAATCTGTCGGAATACCGGCTGTCAGGTGTGCCGGCAATTGTGCTGCATTGTAAGCGGTGAGATGGCAGCTTTTGCAATCCGTCGGTGTATTGGGATATCCATTGGGGTGACATTGTGAGCAAAGGACCGTGGTGTGTGCGCCGGTCAATGGGAATGGGGTGGTTGAATGGTCAAAACTGGCCGCCAACCAATTGTTTTGGGAATGACATTTGGTGCAATCGGTATCGTAATTCCCTTTCACGTGGTCTGGAGCACTGTTGTATTGCAGTTGATGACAGGCGATACAGGTCTGGGGCGCATTGGTCAGGTTCCCCTTGTGACAATCTGAACATTGGACGATGTTCTTGTGGGCTCCATTCAAGACATAGCCTGTCGTGGCATGGTTGAAGGAAGAGGGTTTCCAGGCTGTGGCATTGTGGCACAAGGCACAATCTACCTGAATCCCTGCAGCCGTATGATTGGGTAGTTTCGAGCTGGTGTAGGCGGGCATATGGCAGCTGTTGCAGGTCGTAGGGGTATTGGGGAATCCCTTGGTGTGGCAAAGACTGCATTGGACGGTCGTGTGCGCACCTGTCAAGGGGAAAGTGGTTTGGGCATGATTGAAGATGCTTTCAAGCCAGTTTTTCTGGGTGTGGCAGACCGTACAGTCGGTTGCGTAACCTTGCGCTTTATGATCCGGAGCTTTGTCGTATTGGGTTTGATGGCATTGGATGCAGGTGGTGCCGGCAGAGGTGAGGTTTCCCTTGTGACAATCTGCACACTGGGCGATGGATTTGTGGGCATCTTTTAATTCATAGCCTGTGGTTTGGTGGTTGAAGGTGGAGGGGGCCCAAGCCTTGATGTTGTGGCAATCTTCGCATCTGGCCGGAATGCCGGCTGCCACATGATTTGGGTCAGTCGTCAACACAAAGACCTTGTTGTGGCAGGAGTTGCAATCGGTCGGAATTTTGGTGTAGTGGCCATCCTTGTGGCACTGTCCGCAACCCACGGCATGACCTCCCGTCAAAGGAAAGAAATCATGGTTGGCCATGGCTGAATGCCAGTTGGTCGTATTGCGATCATGGCATTCCAAACAATCTGTTGAGAATCGTCCATTGGCATGGTCCGGGTTCGTGGTATTCTGAAAGTCCTTGAGGTGACAGTCGATGCATTGAATACCAAGTGGTTCGAATTTGAAATTTAAGGCCGAGGTATGGCAATCGGAACAGGCAAGGGCTTTGTGTGCGCCGGTCAGCGGGAATCTCGTTTGTTGATGCAGTTGTGTGATCTCCTGGATAAACCAGGTCTTGGGGGTATGGCATCTTTCGCAGTCGCGTCCGAGGGTTTGGCTGTGAATGTCCTTGTGGCAATCCACGCATTGTCTCCTTCCGTCCTTGAAAACCAGGGTGGTATGACATTGTTTGCAGTCGATCGATTGATGTTGCCCCGTTAGCGCAAAGGAGGTCGATTGATGATCAAATTTTGTCTCCCTGACTTTCCATCCATCAGAGGTGTGGCATAGGGAGCAATCCAACTTCAATTGGTCCCCATGTGGGGATTTTTGACCCTTCGCCATTGGGGTGAGCGTCAGTATAAGAAGATCAATGACAGGTTACGCATGATATCTCTTTAAAGTGGTATTGAATGAATGCATCTTTTCCTTCGGATGGCACTTGTTACAGGCGACCTGCCTGTGTTTGCCATCCAGTTTAAACCGACTGTGATCGTGGTTGAAGCGGTTGGGTTTCCAATCCGTGAATCCATGGCATTTTGAACAGGTCTCTTCTGGATTGGCCTGGAATTGGCCATGATGAGGATCCTGGTGACAAGAGAGGCAGAGGCTGTTATCCCGTTTGAATGTTCGGTTTGCGATCTTCTCCTGAGACGATCCAAAGTGGCAGGATCGGCAGGTGATTTTTGCATGTTTGCCTTCCAGGGTAAATTTGGTAACTCCATGGTCAAAAACGACCTGATCCCATGCGGTGGTTGCATGACAAGCACGACAGTCTCCATTCGGGTAATATTTGGGATCCATCTGACCGGCGTGGATGTCCTGATGGCAATCGGAACATTTCTCGCCTAGGTCTTTGAAGGTCCAGTTGTTTTGCTTTTTATGGCATTCGAGGCATGGAGTGGCCAAATGGCTGCCATCGAGTTTAAATTTTTTCTCGTTGTGTTTTTCAATGGAATAGGAGGATGGTGTGAATCCATTGAGGTTGTGGCATTCCAGACAATCAACGGCTACGCTGGATCGGGTAAATTGGCCTTTGTGGTAGTCCTGATGGCAGTTGGTGCAATGGTCATGCTTCAATGCTGTTGTGATGCTGACTTTGTGACAGGCCTTGCAGGCTACGGTCACGTGTTTTCCTTCGAGGGGATAACCGGTTTTGTCATGGTCGAAGCGGACCGTATTGCGAATTGTTTTGAAGGATTCCTCTGTGTGACATTGCGAGCAATTGGGACCAAATTTGTTCTCGTGCGGATCTTTGTGGCAATCCGAACAGTTTTGATAGGAGAGACCCGTCCATAGGACGATCTTGGGGTCGCTCTTAGCCGTTTGGACATGACACTTGGCACAAGGGACGCTCTTGTGCTGCCCTGTCAATCGGTATTTTGCGTTGTTGTGATCGAATTTTGAAGCAGGTTTGAAGGCTTCCTGATTGTGGCAGTTTTGGCAATTGGCAGCAAGTGTCTTTTGATGGACATCTTCATGGCAAGAAAGGCAAGAACCATTCAGACCCAGATAGGTGAAATGTTTCTTCCTGAGATCCGGATTGGTGATGAACTTAGTCTGGTGGCAATCCTTGCAATCTTTGGTGGCATGTTTCCCTTCCAGTTTGTATCCGGTATCCTCATGTTTGAACGATTCCTTCTTTAAATGGACGATGTCATAGTTTTTCCCGTAATGATCGCTGTGGCAGGAGGTACAGGCTTTGCCTTGAAGTGCTGGAGAAGCGTGAAAACCTTTTGAATGGTCCAGTAGGATCTTGATCTCCTTGTGGCAATCCAGGCATTTGTCATTGGATACTTTGGCCCCCAGGGTGTGGCACTTCGTGCAATTGTCCATCCCTTCCAGATGGGCATGAGGAGTGGCCAGATCCCCGGGTGATATCTGTGAAAACGCACTGAAAGACAGCATCATGATGCCGACAAAGAGCTTGGTTCTTCTCAGAATCTTCCCGAGGCGGTGGCAGGGAATCATGACACTCCAGTGTTGTTTACTTCTCATGTTTCAAAAGGGCTTCGCCATATTTTTTGGAAATCGTAATCCCTGTATTTTGGAGGAATTCTGTGGGCAATTCGCCACCGGCAAAGATGAATACCCGGTCATTCTCCAGCACCTCACTTGCTTGGTTGGTCAG
>JAJTBP010000178.1 GCA_021286825.1 Marinilabiliales bacterium
CTACGAGTTCGGATATGGACTCTCCTATACCACTTACAACTACAGCAACCTGGTGCTGAGTGCCAAAGAATTTGGAGAGAAGTTTACTGCCTCTGTGACCGTCAAAAACAGTGGAAAAGTAGCCGGAAGAGAGGTCGTTCAGCTCTATTTGACCGCCCCCTCAGGCAAACTGGTGAAGCCAGCCCAGACACTGGCCGCCTTCGCAAAGACCAAGCTTCTCCGTGCGGGTGAATCCCAAATCGTCACCTTCCAACTGGAACCACGCGACCTTGCCTCTTTCGACGAGGAAAAATCCGGTTGGGTAGCCGATGCCGGGAATTATGTGGTAAAAGTGGGGGCCTCATCGGCCAATCTCCCGCTGACAGCCACCTTCTCCCTGCCAGCAAGCTTGAGTTGCGGAACGGTAAACCGAGCCCTGGCACCAACTGCTCCTTTTGCGAAGATGACCGACAAATAGCCGAGCAAAAAGATACAGAAATGAATCAGGTAGAGGGGAAGGTCGCTTCCCCTCTACTTTTTTTATGCATCATCCGTTCCAAGCCCTGGTCTCCTGCTTCATTTTGCAGGCTGCCTGAAATTTTCCAACTTTACAATTCCCGGAGAAAGGAGAACCCTTCCTTTCTGACCCAGGTATCCATTCAAAGACTACTGACATGCCACGCAAAAGTTCACTCGCCAAACATATGCTCGACATCCCTGCGCTGTTGCTGGTCATGGGATGGCACGCCGCTGCTGCCACACATCCGAAACAGCCCAATATCCTCTTCATCGTGGCGGATGATTTGGGTTGGTCGGATCTTAAATGCTATGGTGCAGACCTGCATGAAACACCCAACCTTGACCGACTGGCAGCCAAGAGTCTGCGTTTTGTGAACAGCTATGCCGCTGCTCCCGTCTCCTCGCCTACCAGAGCCTCTCTCATGACCGGTAAGTTTCCGGCACGGCTTCACTTCACCATCTGGAGTGAAGCGGCCTCCTCCGCGGAGCGGAAAAACCAGGAGATCTACCCCTATCTGCCGCCGCAAACGCTGGAGAACTTGCCGTTGGAGGAGATAACCCTTGCCGAGCAGTTGAAAAAAGGGGGATATTTGACCGCCCATGTCGGAAAATGGCACCTGGGTGACCTGATGCATTTCCCGCAGACCCAAGGTTTCGATGTGAGTGTTGCGGCCAGTCAGCGGGGAGCACCACCCACCTACTTCTTCCCATACAAAGGCGAAGCTTTTGGGGAGTACCGTTTCGTCACGGACCTCGGGACCTCTTCGGATGGCAAATATTTCGCAGACAGGAAAGGGGAATACCTGACAGACAGGCTCACCGATGAGGCAATGAAGATCATGGCCGATGCCGGTGACCGCCCCTTTTTTCTGAACCTCTGGTACTACAATGTGCATACGCCACTAGAGGCCAAACAACAGGACATCGATCACTTCAAAAGCCGTCTGTCGCCCGCCTATCACCACCAGCACGAGGTCTATGCTGCCATGGTCAAGGCTGTGGATGACAATGTCGGCAGGTTGTTGCAAAAATTGGCGGATCTGGGAATTGCCGACCACACCCTCGTGATCTTCCTCTCCGACAACGGCGGATACATCAACGAATACAAAGGACGGGCCGTGACCGACAACTATCCCCTGCGATCCGGCAAAGGTGCACTCTATGAAGGCGGCATCCGGGTCCCCACCCTCCTGTATGATCCCGACTGGGTTAAAAAAGGTGTCACCGTGGAAACACCCATCTGTACAATCGATTTTTACCCAACCCTCCTGGAAAGAACCGGCTTACCTTCCGACACCCCGGTTGATGGCAAAAGCCTGGTCCACCTCATCAAAGGGGAAAAGGACACCCTGCTCGAAAACCGCACCTTGTATTGGCACTATCCCCATTATTACCCTACCACGACGCCCGTCAGTGCCCTTCGGGAAGGTCCCTGGAAATTGCTAGAATTTCTGGAGGATGGCCGGACCGAACTCTACGACCTCAACGACGATCCGGGGGAGCAGCACGATTTGTCGAAAACCCGACCGGAGCTGACGACCCGTCTGCTGGCGAAATTGCACAAGTGGAAAAAAGATATTGGAAGCCAGGGAATTACCGTCAATCCCAATTACAAAAAACCCTGATCAGAATTCAATCCGCCCTTTCCTGGGAAAGAGAACCTGAGTTTTGACATTGGGGTTCGCTTGATTTTTTTCTATCTTGACCCGGATTTCCATCGGGTAGATGGATCTCGAATGGGTGACTCTCAAATCCCATTTGACTAAACATAAACATTTCGTTATGAACAAGCGGCTAGCGTTCTGGTCCATTACCGTCGGACTGGGAGGTTTTTTGTTTGGACTAGATGTGGCGGTCATCTCAGGTGCCGAGCAGGCCATTCAGAAATTGTGGAATCTGAGTGACTGGTTGCATGGGACGGCCATTGCCATGGCCTTGTATGGAACCGCATTTGGAGCAGCCTTTGGGAACCTTCCGGCCAATCGGTTGGGTAGAAAAAAGACGCTGATCTGGATCGGCATCCTCTTTTTCATCACCTCGATCGGAGCGGCTCTTTCGACGGATGTTTATCTTTTCATGTTCTTCCGTTTCGTCAGCGGACTGAGTATCGGTGCCTCATCGGTTGTGGCGCCTGTTTATATTTCTGAGATTGCTCCTCCTGCCTACCGGGGAAGAATGGTCCTCTCCTTCCAGCTCAATGTGGTCACCGGCATCCTGATAGCCTATCTCTCCAACTATCTTTTGCAAGGAGTTGGCGGTGAAAGCGACTGGCGATGGATGTTGGGAGTGGTCGCCCTTCCCTCACTGCTTTTCTCGGTCCTGATGCTTTTCACCCCCGAGTCGCCCCGTTGGCTGATCCTCTTCAAGAAAGATGAAGAACATGCCAAAAGGATCCTTGCCCTCACGGGAGACGCCTCAGACAAGCTGGTACGGGAAATTAAAGCCTCGGTATCCTCCGTTAGGGAACCTCTTTTTTGCAAGAAATATGCACGGTTGCTCTTGCTTGCCTTCCTGATAGCGGCCTTTAACCAACTCTCCGGCATCAATGCCATCATCTATTTTGCACCCAAGGTATTTGAGATGGCAGGCATCGCCCGTAGCAGCGCCTTGCTGTCGACCGTCGGCATCGGAGTGGTCAACCTGCTGTTCACCCTCACCGGATGGACGCTGATCGACAAGGTGGGTAGGAGACGATTGATGTACATCGGATCGGCGGGCTACCTTGTCTCCCTCACCCTCATCGCCATCTCCTTCAACACCATGAGCCATGCGGTGGTAGGTTTTGTCTTCCTTTTCATCGCAGCGCATGCCATCGGGCAGGGAGCCGTCATCTGGGTTTTCCTCTCCGAACTCTTCCCGAATGCCGTCAGGGCCGGAGGCACTTCGCTGGGTTCACTGACTCACTGGGTCTTTGCAGCACTGGTGGCCCAGGTATTTCCCTTCTTTGCCACCCATGTTCCCGGTTCACTCATCTTTGGCTTCTTTGCCTTCATGATGTTCCTGCAACTACTCTTCGTCTGGAAAATGATGCCTGAAACCAAAGGAAAGGCATTGGAAGAGATGGGTTCCACGACGGTCTTGCATTGAGCCATGAAAAAAACCGGATCTACCGACCATCTGGAAAACAACTGGGAACGATTCAGGACCGGTGATCAGGAGGCCTTTGCCATTTTGTACAACCGTTACATTGACAACCTCTACAGCTATGGCACCAAGCTATGCAAGGACAGCTATGCCGTGAAGGATGCCCTTCAGGAACTCTTCATCGAACTTTATCTCAATCGGGAAAAGATCTCAATCTCTCCCGAAAACCTGAAATTCTATCTTTTGCTGGCGCTCAAGAGAAATCTCATCAAGAAGCTACAGACCAACAGAAAATTCAGTCATGAATTTGACCTGGTCGAATTTGAACCGGAATATAGCATCGAATTCCAGATTACCGAAGCGGAGAAGCGGGAGGAGATCACCCAAAAAATCATCAAGGCCCTCGAACAACTTCCGGCAAAGCAGAAGGAGGCCATTTACCTCCGGTTCAATGAGGGACTGGAATATCAGGATATTGCCGGATTGCTCGAAATCCATGTCGAATCCGTCCGTAAACAGGTTCATCGTGCACTAAAAACGATCAGGGAAATCATTAAGGATGAGCCCCAAATCATTTTATTTTTCTTAAATCATAAAAAAGGTTAAAAATTCTGTCCATGAAATGAAGTCGGGCGGCCTTTAGGGGTATATAGCCAACTGCCCATGGAAAACCTGAGCAAGTACATTGAAAATAAAAATTTCATTCTTTGGGTATTCCAGCCAAATGCCGAACTGGAATTGTGGTGGACCCGATTTGAGACGGATCACCCGGAAGAAAAGCGGAACCTGGTCATGGCGCGAAAGGTTCTCAGGCAATTCAGAACCACCAACCAATCGCTTACCGAAGCAGAGAAAATTGATCTGTTCAGTGGCATTCTGAAACAGGTCGAAGAAAAGGAAAAATCCCGCAAGCTGTGGCACCTCACCCACGCGATGCTGAAATATGCCGCCGTGGCTTTGTTGTTTTTTGCCATAGGTGCCACCTTGTTCTACAAAAAAGATCGCTTTAATCCGCAATTCTTCGGACAAGATGTCTCGGAACCCAATCTTTCTGGAAATGCCAAACTGATCCGTGCCAACGGGGAGGACATCCTGCTGAAACAGGAAAAATCCGTTTTGAAATATCAAGCCGATGGAAAGCTGGTCGTCAACAATGATACACTGGCACCCGATCTGACTAAGAAAGTGAGTCGGCTGGCGATGAACCAACTGATCATCCCTTATGGAAAGACCTCTGTCATCACCCTCCCGGATGGAACACGTGTCCACCTGAACGCCGGCAGTAAACTCACCTATCCAGACCAATTCGATGGCCAGTCGCGGGAAGTCTACCTGCTTGGGGAGGCCTTTTTCGATGTGACCCACGATTCCCAACATCCCTTTGTGGTTCAGACGAACGACTTCCGGGTCAAGGTACTGGGAACCCGTTTCAACTTGTCTGCTTATCCGACCGACAGCGTCTTCGAGACAGTCCTGGCAGAAGGGAAGGTGAGTCTGGAGCTGAATAGCGCCGGGCTGTTCGACAGATCTGTCGTACTGGAGCCGGATCAGATGGCCAGCTTCTATCGTTCCACCAAGGAGACCACCCTATCAAAAGTAGATGCCGACAATTACATCCTTTGGACCGATGGATTGTTAAAGTTCGAAAGTACCGATCTGAGCAGGATCACCAAGAAGCTTGAGCGCTTCTACAACGTCACCTTTCATTACAAAGACCCTTTGTTGGGCGGACTACGCATCACCGGCAAACTGGAGTTGAAGGAAGACCTGAACGAAGTATTTGTGCGGATCGCCAAAGCGGCCAATGTGACCATCGCCAGGAAGGGTGAAACCCAATACGAGATTTCAAATTAAAAAAAACCGGATGGTGTTGCAGCACCCCCCGGTTTCGAGTGTGTTAAACTTTATAGTGAATCATTTAACGGATCAAATTTATGAAAAAAACCCGTGTAATCTTTTCCCCATTAGGGGAGGAGGTTCGACTTAGGATTAGAAAGATGAAATTAACTTTTCTGATGGTCTTCCTGGTCTTTGCCAGTTTTGGCAACAGCTTCTCACAGGTGACCCTTTCCCTTCAATTCAAGAAGGCAAATCTCCAGGAAGTCCTGAACAGCATTGAAAAACAGACCAATTGTGTCTTCCTCTACAAGGACAATGTGCTGGACAATACCCGGGAGATCAATGCAGATTTTCAAAATGCAAAGTTTGAAGATGTTCTCAAGGCTGTATGCGAACAGGGTAATGTCGATTATGAAGTTCGTGACAGGCAGATCATTCTGAAAGAAAAAGCAGCTGTTCCGGCACCCTCTTCTCAACAGCAAACCAAAAAAAAGTCGGTCACCGGTAAGGTAATGGATGACAAAGGGTCGACTTTACCGGGAACTTCCGTAGTAGTGAAGGGTACGACCAATGGAGTCATCACGGATGCCAACGGAAACTTCACCCTGCTGAATGTTCCCGAAAATGCGACACTTCAGTTCTCCTTCGTAGGGATGAAGTCGCAGGAGGCCACCGTTGCCGGCAAGACCGTCATCAACGTGACCATGGTGGATGAGACGGTAGGTCTTGATGACATCATTGTGGTGGGTTACGGAACGCAAAAGAAAGTAACCGTTGTTGGAGCCATCACGGCCATCAGCACGCAGGAACTGAGACAGAGTCCGACCACCAACATCTCCAATGCCCTGGCAGGAAGATTGCCCGGATTGATCGTCAACCAGTTCTCAGGTGGTGAGCCGGGTGTTGACCAAAGTACGGTATTTGTCCGGGGTATGTCTACCCTGGGAAATCAGAACCCGATCGTGCTGGTGGATGGTATCGAAAGAGATTTCCAATACCTGAATCCAGAAGAGGTGGAATCCTTTACCATTTTGAAAGACGCATCTGCAACTGCTGTCTATGGAGTAAGGGGAGCCAATGGTGTGATCCTGGTGACCACCCGCAGGGGAAAAACCGTTGAACGGGCCAATGTTACCTTTAAAGCTTCTACCGGTATCTCGGCTCCGGTGAAATTTCCGGAATATCTGGGATCCGCCGATTATGCCCTGTTGTACAACGAGGCTAACCTGAATGACAACCCGCAAACCACCAAGGCCCTCTTTTCGAAGACACAGATTGAAAATTACCGCAAGGCCATCGGTGACAACTCCGACGGACTCGGTTACAACATCAACCTCTTCGACTATGCCTTCAAACCCAGCATGCAGCAGGACTATAGCCTGAACATCCAGGGGGGAACCAAGACTGTCAAATATTTCGTGCTGGTGGGTTACATGAATCAAAACGGTAACTACCAACACACCAACGACGGACCGAAAAATACCAATGCCGTTTTCAACCGTTACAATTTCAGATCCAACATCGACATCAACATCACACCTGATTTTTATGTCAAACTGAATTTGGGTGGTCGTATCCAGAACAGGATTGCACCTGGAACCACGGCAGCCAGGTTGATTACCATCGCCAACAC
>JAJTBP010000179.1 GCA_021286825.1 Marinilabiliales bacterium
AGAAAGAGTTCCGGTTACCCGATGGTACCCTTGCCAGAAACCGCCCCCAACCCAACTCCCTTTGGCTGGATGATCTTTTCATGGGGATCCCCGCCCTTGCACAGATGGGCCGGCACTCGGGCGACAGGAAATACTTTGACGACGCCGTTAAACAGGTACTGCATTACAAGGAGCGGATGTTCTGCGAGGAGAATGGATTGTTTATGCATGGATGGATCGAAGGCATGGCAGAACATCCCAGGTTCCATTGGGCCCGTGCCAATGGGTGGGCCCTGATGGCCATGGTGGAGCTTTTGGATGTGTTGCCTGCTGATTTTGAGGAACGCAGTCAGGTGTTGGATCTCTTTAGAAAACAGGTGCGTGGCTTGGCAAACTGTCAATCTCCGCAAGGTTACTGGCACCAATTGCTGGACAGGAACGATTCCTACCTGGAGACATCGGCCACTGCCATCTACACCTACGCCATTGCCAAAGGCATCAACAAAGGATTCCTTGACGGAAAAGTATACGGACCCATGGTCTGTCTGGCCTGGAATGCTGTGGCCAGGAAGGTGAACAGTCAAGGACAGGTGGAAGGGACCTGTGTAGGTACGGGTATGGGTTTCGATCCGGCTTTTTATTGCTACAGACCCGTCAATGTCTATGCGGCGCATGGCTATGGACCGGTGCTGCTGGCAGGTGCCGAGATGATCACACTGATTCGAACGCATCGGATTGAGATCAATGACAGCGCCTTGCAGTTGTACGATGAAAAGGCGACAGGACAGTGAGGAAAGAACCCTTCCGACAGACAGGGCAAATCATGGGAAAGAATTTTGAAAAACGCGCACAGATGTTGAAGCGGAGCGTCTTTGGTTGTGCCATGTTTCTCATGCTGTTCCTTACAGAAAGGGCAGCAGGCCAGAATTTTCATGCCTGGACTCCCACGCCTCCCATGGGGTGGAACAGTTGGGATTGTTTTGGACCAACAGTGGTTGAGGCGGAAGTGAAGGCCAATGCCGACTACATGGCTGCCCATTTGAAATCCTTTGGGTGGGAATACATTGTTGTGGATATCCGATGGTATGTCGACAATGACAAGTCACATGGATACAATGAGAAAGATCCTTCTTTCGTGATGGATGCGTATGGGCGTTTTCTGCCGAGTCCGGTTCGTTTTCCATCTGCGGCCAATGGTGCGGGCTTCAAACCGCTCGCCGATTACATCCATGGCAAGGGATTGAAATTCGGCATTCACCTGATGCGGGGAATACCAAGGGAGGCAGTCAGAAGAAATACCCCGGTGTTGGGAAGTCAGGTCAGAGCCGCTGACATTTGCAGTTCCGATCATCTTTGTGCCTGGTTAAAGGATATGCTCACCGTGGTAGAGGGGAGGGATGGAGCCCAGGCTTATTACAATTCCCTTTTTAAACTTTATGCCTCCTGGGGTGTGGATTTTGTCAAAATCGATGATTTGTCGGCCCCTTATTACCACCAGGGAGAGCTAGAAATGATTCGGAAAGCCATCGATCAAAGCGGCCGCCCCATTGTTTTGAGTACCTCTCCAGGTGAAACCCCTTTGGCCAACCGGGAACACATCGCCGCTCATGCCAACATGTGGCGAATCGTCAATGACTTGTGGGACAATTGGAAACAGCTGAAAGAGGAATTTGAAGTTTGTCAACGATGGTCTTCCCTCTGTGGGGACGGACATTTTCCCGATTGCGACATGCTCCCGTTGGGGCACATTGGTCTCCGGGCGGAGCGGGGCAACGACCGGATGAGTGGTCTGACGCAAACTGAGCAGGTGACCTTGATGACCCTCTTCTCGATCGTTCGCTCACCCCTGATGTTCGGGGGGCATCTTCCCGACAACGATGCCTTTACCCTTTCCCTGCTAACCAATCAATCGCTACTGCAGATCAACCAACATAGCCGCAACAACAGGCAATTGTTCGACCACGAGGGATGGATTGCCTGGACAGCCGATGATGCACAATCTGGCGACAAATACCTAGCCTTGTTTAATACACGGGATGCTCAGCAGACCGGAGGTGGGGGAGTGGGTGATTCCTGCGAGATGAGGGTCGACTTGAAGGACCTCGGCATCACCACTCCCTGTCTTATTACTGACGTGTGGACGGGGAAAGCGGTTGGTAGCTTTGATGCCTGTTTCACGAGGAGTGTTCCTCCGCATGGCTCGGCATGTTTCCGTCTTACTACGCAAGCAATCAAACAATAAATCATACGCTATGAAACGCTTCGCATGGTTCTTTTTATCGATGCTGATGGTCTCCGGGGCCATCCGTACAGTTGGTCAGACCTTGCCAGACAAGCAAGAGATCCTCGCAAAGATGGTGCTGGCCAATCGGTACTTCCAGGAAAAATGGCAGGATCCGGGTCTCAACATAGTCACAGACAAGGTACGGCCCAGTCACATCTGGACGCGTGCCGTTTATTATGAAGGGCTGATGGCGCTTTATCAAATCAAGCCGGACCCTTCCTACTACCAGTACGCCGTAGCCTGGGGCGAATCGCACAAGTGGGGACTGAATGGAGGCGTTTCGGTCAGAAATGCCGACAACCAATGTTGCGGACAGACCTACATCGACCTATATAAAATCGACAAAAATCCGGAATGGATCAAGGATATTAGGGAATCGATGGACCGGATGGTTCAGTCTGATAAGATCGATGACTGGACCTGGATTGATGCCTTGCAGATGGCTATGCCTGTATTTTCGCGGCTTGAACAAATGTACCCCGGTCATGGTTACGGTGAGAAAATGTATCAGATGTTCCGGTTCTCCCAAACGAAGCAAGGTGGGGTTGGACTCTACAATCCCAAGGAGCATCTCTGGTGGCGGGATAAGGACTTTCTTCCGCCCTACAAGGAACCCAACGGACGCAATTGCTATTGGTCAAGGGGCAATGGATGGGTACTGGCGGCATTGGTCAGGGTTCTGGAGACTTTGCCGGTGGAGGATCCCCACAGGAAAGCCTATGCAAAGGTATTCAAGCAGATGGCCGAGGCACTCAGAAAAGTTCAGCGACCCGATGGTTTTTGGAATGCCAGCCTGCATGATCCGGCAAATTTCGGAGGGAAGGAGCTGACTGGAACCGCTTTGTTCGCCTATGGCATGGCCTGGGGAATCAACCACGGCTTGTTGGGCAGCAGGAAATTTCGGCCCGTAGTGATCAATGCCTGGAATGCAATGGCCCATGAAGCCATTCATGACAACGGATTCCTTGGATATGTACAAGGTACAGGGAAACAACCCTCTGACAGTCAGCCCGTCACTTTCGACAAGACCCCCAATTTCGAAGATTTTGGACTAGGTTGCTTCTTGCTTGCCGGGAGCGAAGTCTACCGATTGAAATGAAGCAGGATTTTGGGTAGCCTGCTGAACCCCCTTGGTCCCAATGCTATCGGTGACCTGATTTCATAGCCTTGATCGTTTCCAATGGATACCAGTCCCATACGACAGATGGATCTTCCTTCACATGAAAGGCAAACCCCCGCTGAATGATCAGACGGGGGTTTTTGTAGGCCACGAAAAATATAGAATTCAACCTTGAACAGGTCCTCTTCTTTTGAATCTCTCCTTCATCATTTTTTTGGCTTTGAAAAGATCCATTTTGAGTTTTTGCTCATCGTTCAGCTGGGCTCTCATCTCAAGCAGATGATTGGTTCGGATCTTCTGAATTTCAGTTTTGATCTTACCCATCTTTTCGATGTTTTTGTTGATGGCCTCCTGGTCCGGTTTTGCAGCTGTGATGAGGGTCTTCATGTGAGCCTTGGCTTCCCTTAGCTCATTGACAAGTGGTTGCACGCTCTTGTGCATGGCAATGGCACTCTCTTTAAAAAATTTCTTTTGATCTTCGGTAAGATTCAAGGCATTGCCAAAATGTTCCCGCTGTTGGAAACCTGCGCCTTTTCTCATGGGGAAAGCCTTGCGTGGGGCAGGATCATTGGTCTGTGCATAGAGACCGGTACCCAAAAGCACCAGTGCAACAAGCATCAATAATTTTGTTTTCATCTTTTTAATTTTTATGGTGAATTTGTTTGCTGCAGTCGATTCTTAGATGATGCAAGCATGCAAAAGTTAATTCGATTCGGATCGATTTTAACAAAAATTATTACGACAGCGACAAATGGGGGATGGAACGGTCTTTGACAGATCGCCCTCTGCTAGGAAATGAAGAGGCTCATCAACAGGACCGTCACAATACCTGTCAGTCCGATGGCCGACTCCATGACCGTCCAAGTTTGAAAGGTCTGCCTGACCGTCAGTCCGAAATATTCCTTGAACATCCAGAAACCCGAATCATTGAAGTGGGACCACATGACGCTGCCAGCGCCCGTCGCCAGAACCATCAGTTCCGGAGAGGTGTGGCTTTGTTGCATGATGGGAAACATAATGGGCGCAGTGGTCAGGGTTGCAACTGTTGCCGAGCCGACCGCCAATCGGAACAGGGAGGCGACCAGAAAGGCCATGAATAGCGGATGGATGTGCAGATCAGCGGATGCCGTCCGGATGTAGCCAATGACCTGACTGTCTTTCAGTACCTGCGAGAACGCCCCGCCACCGGCAATGATGAGAAGGATCATGGAAACGGGACCGAAGGAGTTACCGGCATATTTCATCACCTCTTCCATGTTTCCGCCTTTCCGAATGCCGATGGTAAAAAGGGAAAGAATAAGGGCGGATAACAGGGCCATGTTGGCATCACTCATCCACTTGAAAAAGGTGATCAACCTGGACAACGGATAGATCCATGCATCGGACAATCCCAATGGTTGAAGCTGCGTTGCATAATAACCCGACAGGGATATCCCTTGTCGAACCATTTCTTCCTTGCCAGGAGGAACGCCTAAGGCAATATCCGAAAGGGCACCCAGGAGCATCAGGATGACGGGTGTGATGGCACAAAGCACACTGATGCCTAACCCCGGAAGTTCCGACTTCTCAAAAGTTCTGGGTTTGAACAAGGTCGAAGGACCTTCTGTCTGGATTCGACCGGAGAATCTGGTAAGCCAGATACCGCCGAAAAGGCAGGCAGGAATGGCTGGGACGAGTCCGTAGAGCAACACTTTGTTCACATCGGCATTGTAGAGGAAGGAGACATAGGTGGGCGCAGGATGGGGCGGCAGAAAACAGTGGGTCACGGACAAGGCCGAACAGAGGGGAAGAGCCAACCAGAGCACCGGTAATCCGGAAATGTAGCCGAAGGTAAAGATCAAGGGTACCAAGACCAGAAAGCTGGCATTGTACATCATGGGCAGTCCGACCAGGAAACCGGTGATGAGGAGTGCGTATTGGATGTTCTGCAATCCCATTTTATCGATCAGCTTCAGGGAGATGGCATGCGCCGCACCACTCTCCTCCAGAATTTTTCCCAACATGGCTCCGAGGGCGAGGATCAGCAGAACCTTACTCATGGTGTCGCCGATCCCCTTTAATATAGAATCCAGGATGTCATTCAGGTTCATGCCGCTCAGCAAACCCACGGCAAAGGAGGTAAACAACAAAGCCAGGAAGGCATTGAATTTCCATTTGCTGATGAGCAGGAGCAGTAGGGCGATTCCTATTCCGACGATGATGAGTGGCATGACAATTATTAAAGCTGTGGTTAAATGTAGCCATTCCCTGCCACATGGCAAGAGGTTTTTTCTCATGCCTTGCTTGCCGTTCATCTCTTAAATATTCTTAATACCTTCTGCAAATCCGTTGTCAGAATGAAACAAAAATCTCCCGATCCGGTTATAATGGAAAGAATCTGATATTTTTGTCTTTTGATAATGAGAATTTTATGGTGCCATTTCTGCCAGGGCTCCATCTGGAATCCAAAAACCGATTATGATCCCACCCTCCATCCCTGCCAATGAACAAAGGCGCATCGAGAACCTGAAGAGTTTTGGTGTGCTGGATACTTTACCGGAAGCTGAATATGATGAGATCACCTTTCTGGCATCCCTCCTCTGCGGGACTCCCATCTCGCTCGTCTCCCTCATCGATGAGCAACGGCAGTGGTTCAAATCGCATCACGGACTCGATGCCACTGAAACGCCCCGTGAGTTTGCTTTTTGTGCACATGCCCTCAACCAACCTGACCAGTTGTTTGTGATCCATGATTCACGAAAGGATGAGCGGTTTCACGACAATCCTCTGGTGACGGGATCTCCCCATGTGATCTTTTATGCCGGCATGCCACTCGTAAGTTCAGAAGGATATGCACTGGGAACCTTGTGCGTCATTGACCACAAGCCCAATCATTTGAATGAAGATCAGGAAAAAGCGTTAAAGGCCCTGGCCCATCAGGTGGGAAGATTGCTGGAGTTGAGGAAAAAGCGGGCCGAGCAGGAGCAGTTGATCTATGAACTCAGCAAGAAAAATGAAGCACTTGATAAGTTTGTCGTGGTGGCAGCCCATGACATCAAATCCCCTTTGAATAACATCATCATGTTTTCTGAACTTTTCAGTGATGATTATGCACCGATGTTGAATGAAGAGGGACAGGAACTGTTGCAGATGATCAATCGCTCAACTTATCGGTTGGCTGGATTGATCGATGGTATCCTGATGTACAGTCGGGATACGAACCTGCTTTCTCAGACCAAAGAGATGGTGCCCCTTCAACCCTTGATTCAAGAGCTGCTTCCGTTGCTGGACATCGCCAGGGAAGCAAAGGTGACCATCATTCCGGAAGAGGTTGTCACCGTCGATTCCAACAAGATCGCCCTTGAACGAGTTTTCATCAATTTGATTTCCAATTCATTGAAATACAATTTGAATCCAAATCCAGAGATCATCTTTTCGGTCCGGGAGGAGGATTCTGGCTGTCGGATCAATGTGGCAGACAATGGAGCCGGAATCTCAGCCGGGGAAGCGGAACGCATCTTTGAGATGTTTGAAACGGGAAACCGGATCGACAGGGAAGGAAAACGGGGCAACGGGATCGGTCTGGCAACCGTCAAGGCACTGGTCGATGGATTGGGCGGCTCTGTAAGATTGGTGTCATTACCAGAACAGGGTGCCA
>JAJTBP010000180.1 GCA_021286825.1 Marinilabiliales bacterium
CCATCAATTTTAATGGCCGAATAGATTGGCGGAACCTGGTGAATCACACCCGTAAAGGAAGGAAGCACCTCTTCAACCTGCTGCAAAGTGATGTGAGCCGTTTCCATGGTTCTGTCCTCTTCCGTCTCCAGATCAAAGGAAGGCGTAGTCGCACCCAGTTTCAGCAGGGCAATGTATTCTTTCTCGTCGGCTTGGATTTCATCAATCTTTTTGGTCAACTTGCCCGTACAGAGCACCATGACTCCGGTAGCCCTGGGATCCAAAGTCCCCGCATGTCCGATCTTTAGTTTCTTGACATTTAGCAATTTGCATAGCCTATTGCGGACCTTGTTGACAAGATCAAATGAAGTCCAATCAAGAGGTTTATCCAGGACTAGCAACTCCCCGCTGATGAAATCAAAGTCTTTAGACTCTGTATCTGTCATGCAATGATTCAGGTAACTGATGTAAGAATAGCAATCCCCATTCCATATCAAGAATGGGTTGGGATGGGTTTACCCTTTGGATTTCGTCTTCTTCATGATGGCATAGATCTCGAAAAGAAATCCGAAGACTACCACCAATGGGGCCAGTGTGATTCGGCGAAAGCTGAAGATCACCTCTTTGTTGAAGACATTCGGGTCATTGCTTTTACCACCTGTCATCAAGGCGAATCCGAGGATGATGATTCCAAGACCGATCAGCATCAGTTTCAGATTTTCCCTACCAAGGGCAAACCCCTGGGGATCGGTTTGATCGCTATTCTTGACCATTTAAAAATGAATTAGTTGTTAACCCGCAAAGATAGTTCAATAATAGAGTTGATCAAACTTCATTTTTAAAAATTTGTTGACCGAAAAATAGGAGGAAAGGGCGGTCATGACGATGCCAAATGTAAAAATGGCGACGACCAACAAGATGATGACCATGGGGTCAAGAAACTCGACAAATCCCTTTAATTCTGATTGGTAGGAAAAGAAGATCATGAAGAGAATCAGACAGGCAATGATGGCTCCATAGATACCATGGATGACACTTTTCAGGATGAAGGGGAAACGAATGAATGATCGGGTGGCACCAACCAATTGCATGGAATTGATCAGATATCGGCGCGAGTAGATGGACAGACGAATGGTGTTGTTGATCAAGGCAACAAAGATCATGAACATCAATCCGCTCAATACCAACAAAATGATGCTGAGTTTCTTTACATTGGAGCTCAGTTGGGTTACCAGATTTCTTTGGTAGTAGACCTCCTGTACTTCCGGATATTTCAACAATGCCTTTTCCAGTTGTGCCAGACTATCCGGGTTGGCATATTCTGCATAGAGTCTTACGTCGATCGACGAGAGCAAAGGATTGTATCCCAGAAAATCAACAAAATCCTCACCCAATTCTTTTTTCAACTCATCTGCCGCTGTCTGTTTGTCAATGAAACGGGTAGACTTGATAAAGGAGGTGGCTTCGAGATTCTTCTGTAATTTGAGGATGTCTGCCTCTTTGGTATTTTCTTTCAAGACCAGCGTGACCCCCACGTTTTCCTTGACAAAATCTGATACCCGACGGGCATTGATGAGCAGTAAGCCCAGCAATCCAAACAGAAAGAGGACCAAAGCGATGCTCAAGGTGGTACTGAAATAGGAACTGAAAAGGGATTTCCTGAGTTTAATCTTATCTTTTGCCATGGGACAAAGTATTCTTCTGAGCGATTAAATGTTACAGCTTTTCTTTACTTCTTGCTTTCGGATGTTTTGGTTATCAACTCTCTAAGGTTTCTGAAAAGGAAGAAACCTACCAGGAGGATCAACACCACGGAGGAGAAGTTGGCAATCTGTTTACCTGCCTTGTAGGAGACAGGTTCGAATTTAAAGGTGATGTCGTAAGTGCCTTGGGGAAGCAGCATGGCCCGCAGGACATAATCCGCCCGGAAATGAGGCACCAGTTTCTCCCCGATGTAGGCATTCCATCCTTTTGGGTAATAGATTTCCGAGAAGACGGCTATTTCATTGCCTTTCCCGGAATAGCTATATACCAACTGGTTGGGTGAGTAACTTTTTAAGGCGAGGGAGGATGCACTGGTCTCTCCAGAAACCGCCTGTTCAAACAAGGGGAGGAAGGATCTGTCCAAAACGGCAGTGGTCTTTGGATCAACCTTTTCCAAAGCAGCCAACTCCTGGTCGGCATTGATGACCAGTTCATAGTTCTTGACAATCCATGCATTGCCCAGGGCATTTTTGTTGACCAGGGGAGCGGCATCTGGATTGTAGATGAGATATTTGGTATTCAACATATTCAGGGATCCGAGTCCGATGAAGAGAGAGTCCACTCCGGCCTCTGATTTGAGTGAGTTGAGTCTTGAGCCAAGTAAACGGATATCATGGTAAATGCGATGGTCGATCAGTTCCTGGTATCTACGCATTTTGGCTCCATGGTAGCCGCCAATGGAATGATGGTAAAAAGAGGTACCGGCTTCATTGAAGGGATCCACCGATAGGTTTAACACCCTGTATTCAGATTTGTCTTTTAATATTTCCTTGTTGGCGACCGATGCAGGGAAAGGGTTCCTTGCATTTTGTGCCTCGACGAAGTTGTTGTCGTTGAGGTATCTCTTGTTGACGCCCCACATATCCACCAGGATGAAGAATCCGATTAGAAAAAGTGCATACCGGCTCTCCAGTTTTTTGGCAACAAATAGCCAGAGAACCAGAGCTGAGGCGAGAATGAAGGCTGCTGAACGGATGGCGTCAGAGCGAAGGAAGGAAGTTCTGTCTTCGATGATTCCTTTGCGGATCCACTCCGGAAGATTTGCATCACCTGCTGAGATGAAGTTACCGGACAATCCCGGTAAAAGAAAGAAAAGCAGGGATAGTCCGGCCGTCAGGCCCAGACTCCACAGGATGGATTTCTTCCATTTTTCCGGTGCAACCGATTCCGTAAAGATGCGGTTCAATCCCACAAATGCCATCAGTGGGATGGTAAAACCAGCCATCACCAGTATCATGGAAACGGTTCTGAATTTGTTGTAGCCAGGAAAGTGATCGAGGAAAAAGTCGGTGAGTGGCATGAAATTCCTGCCCCAGGAGAGCATGATAGAAAGGATGGTGGCCACAAGAATCCAGACTCTTAGTTCGCCATTGATCCAAAAGAGGGAAAGTACGAATAGAAAGAGTACGATGGCTCCCACATATACCGGACCAGAAGTTCCCGGTTGTGTTCCCCAATATCCCGGAAGCTGTTTGACGATGGAATTGGCATTGGGAACATTGTTGGCTTTCAGGAGGGCTGCAGTGGCCGAATCTTCGCCAAAGTCGATTGCTGATGCACCCCCCTTGAAGTTGGGGATCAGTAAAGTGAGCGTTTCGTCGATGCCATAGCTCCATCCCGTGGCGTAATCCTTGTCGAGGCCGGAGGTGCTGTTGGATTTGTCGGCCGTAAGTTCAGAAGCACCGCGGATGGAGTATTTTCCATATTCCCAGGTGGTCCATAGTCTTTCGGCATTTGCAGCAATGGCAAGCACGGCAAAAAGCAGGATGATGCCGCCTTTTTTTGCAAGATCCGTGAGCTTTTTTTGCTTGAAGGAGGAATAGAGTTCGGACAAGCCAAACACCAGGATGATCAGCAGGGTATAATAGGTAATCTGCAAGTGGTTTGCGTAGATTTGAAGTCCCAGGAACAAGGCAAAAAAAGCACTTCCGGTAAACAGGTCTTTCTTAAGGGCATAGTAAAGTGCCCCAATCATGGGGGCCATGTAACCAATGGCCACCGCTTTGGTGTTATGACCTGCAGCGATGATGATGAAATCGTAGGAGGTGAAGCCGAATGCAATCGCTCCGACCAGGGCTATCCATGGGTTCACGCCAAAGAATAGCAAGGCAATGTAAAATCCAATCAGATAGAGGAAGATGAAGCTGATGGGACGCTGATCGAGCAGGTTGGTTGCAGCATAGATGGGTGTTAGCAGGGAATAGGTGGGTAAACCGATCAGATAGGCCGGCATGCCACCGAACATGGAGTTGGTCCAGAGAGCCAGATCATCGTGGGATTTGTTGTAATCGGCAATCTCTTTAGCCATTCCGGTGGCTGTGTTCGTGTCATGTTGGTTCAGTTTTTTCCCTTCCAGTTGTGGAGAAAAGTAGATGGCTGGCAAAATCAGAAAGAGCAAAATTGCCGCGAGATGGGGAAGGGACTTTTTGAACAGGAGGTTATCCATGGCTATTGTGTTGATATACGGTGGTAAAAGTACATTTTTTTATACAATCGATTTTCCTACTTTTGTCGTTATTTGAAAATTCTATCCCATTGGGAATCATTGTCAAACAATCCGTTAGGGGAACGATTTATGTCTATTCCGGTGTCCTGTTGGGTTTTATCACCACGGCCATTCTCTTTCCCCGAATCTTTTCAACGAAGGAAATTGGGTTATTGAAGATACTGGTGGCCTACTCGACCCTCATCGCCCAATTTGCCACACTTGGAATCAATGGTGTGACCATCCGGTTGTTCCCATTTTTCAGGAGTGAGGATCGCAGACACCATGGATTTCTCCCCCTGGCCCTATCGGTGGGAGTGACCGGGTTCCTGCTATCTACCCTCTTGCTGTTTATTTTTAAGCCGGTCCTTGTTTCGTTGAGCCAGGAGAAGTCTCCCCTCTTGGTCGGCTACATCAACTGGCTGGTGGTACTCGTCTTCTTCCAGCTCTTCTTTTCGATACTCGACATATATTATTCTGCCCTCATGAACAGTGTCCATGGCACCTGGCTTCGCGAGGTCTTCCAAAGGATATTGATCATTGTCATGATTGGATTGTATTTTTTGGGCTGGATCCATTTTCATGCTTTTGTAATCGGATATGTTGCGGCTATCTCGATTCCTACGCTTTACATCCTTGTTACACTCATAAAGGAGAAACAAATTTCTTTAAAATTTGAATGGGCTTTCCTGAATCACGAAATGGTGCGGTCCATTTTGGCTGTTGCCTTGTTCAGTATCCTGAATGGCTTGACTGTGCTCATGATACAGAATGTAGATTTGATTATGGTCAACAAATTGATAGGTTTGGATGGTGCCGGAGTCTATTCTATATGCTTCTTTTTTGGGATCGTTGTAAGTCTTCCGGCACGATCAATCTATAAAATTGCCAACGTGACAGTTGCAGAAGCCTGGAAAACAGAGGACATGCAATCCATAAAGGTTGTTTATGAAAAGAGTTGTCTGACCCTGTTTATTATTGGTTTGTACCTATTTATGGGCATTTGGCTCAACATTGGGAACATCATGCAAATTTTGGGTCCCAGCTATTTGCCGGGGAAATATGTCATTTTCTTCATCGGGTTGGGAAGCCTTCTGGATATGGCCTCTGGTGCCAACAGTTCAATCATGGGAACTTCGTCATATTACAAGATGCAGTCGTACATGTTGATTGGTCTGGTAATCTTGTTGATACTCCTCAATATGATTCTCATTCCCAGATTCGGATTGAACGGTGCCGCCCTAAGCAGTGCCGTAGCTTTGGGAATGCTCAATTTCCTAAGGTTTATGTTTCTGTACATAAAATTTGGATTACAACCCTATAATAAGCAGTTTCTGGCCGTCATGTTGTTGGGTACAGCTGCTTTTTTATGCTCATTTTATTTACCTTTTGCCCATCATTTTATTGTAGATATCCTGGTTCGTAGTACAGTTTTTTCCTTGCTATTCCTTCTACCAACCTATCTACTTAAGGTATCGCCTGATTTGAACAAAGGGGCTGATAGCCTGCTCGTGACATTTAAATTGAAAAAAAATAGATAAATGGAGAATTATCCGCTTGTCTCAATTCTGTCGCCTACCTATAATCATGAACGGTATTTGAAGGATTGTATAGAATCAGTTTTGTCTCAAGATTATCAATATTGGGAGATGATATTGATCAATGATGGCAGTACGGATGGGACAGCGAATATTGCCAATTCATACTGCAATCAGGATCCCAGAATTCGGTTGATTACGCAGGATAATGTTGGTATTTTCAGACTATCAGAGACCTACAACAAGGGTCTTCACCTGGCCGAAGGCAAATACATCGCCATTCTCGAAGGGGATGATTGCTGGAATCCGGATAAACTCAGCAAACAGGTCGCAGCTCTTGAGCAGAATCCTGAAGCGATCTTGTGCTGGAGTATGGCCAATTGTGTGAATTCAGACAGAAGTGAAGTTTATTATACTGCACCAGATTTGGGGGCATCTGACTCGATCTATTACCCGAACGATCCGATCGGAAAGATTTTCAATATTTTTTTGTTCAGGAATTGCATTCCAGCTCTTACAATCCTTGTAAAGCGGGAGTCAGTATTGGAGGTGGGTGGATTTCAGCAGGTTTTCAATCTGCCTTTGGTTGACTTACCTACCTTATATGAGTTGGCTTTAAAAGGTTCTTTCGTCTTTTTGCCCGAGGTTTTGGGAGATTGGCGGAACTATGCGAATCAAGTTACCAAGACCTATCCAGCAGTCATGACGGAGGGGTTTTATCGTTTAGCCGGACATTACTTAAGAAGAACAGAAGTGGCCAACCTAGTGGAGATTACTTGGGAACAACTGGATCAATATTATTCACACCGTATGGTCATTGCCTATGCCCGATCGGGAAGATACCGTTTGATTCGGAAAGAATTCAAAGAGGCCAGGGGAGATTATCGAAAGGCCATATTTCAGTTTGGATTCATCGAATGGGCATGGAAATTAAGGGCTTTGACAGGATGGGTACTAAGTCTGTTTCATTTGGATGTTGAAGGCCTAGCCAAAATCTTGGGAAAGAGATCCTATTCCAAGCACTGATGGCCATTGGTTGTAGCTGACATTCAACATCAGAATTGGACAGATGAAGTAAAGGAGAGGAATCGTCTTTCCTTTTTCCCAAATTCCTTTAGAAAAAATCCATCAGGTAAATCCAGAACTTAATAAATTGGCATATATTTGACATAATTCATTCAGCCAGAAACCTTACCTATATGCGATCCTATCTACTTTATT
>JAJTBP010000181.1 GCA_021286825.1 Marinilabiliales bacterium
GCTTTATACCCTGATGGGTTGTTTCGCCTATTCACTGGCCATGATCCTGATTACAAGAAATGGACTGGATTTCCGTTCCCTCGGAATGATCTTCGTCCTCATGGTTTTTCAGGTTGAGCTGTTTGCCTGGATCGGCAACTTGCTGATGAGGCGACTGACCTACCACTCCGTCAAAGAGTTCGTCCGTGCCATGATCGGGCGTCTGCTGATCTTTTACCTGCTTGTGGTCTTGATTTCGGGTGTGGTTTTTGTTGCCGTGGGGGCAGCCGTAAGCCTTCACAATGGGGAAGAACTGGCCCATTTCTTCCGGGAGTTGCCGGGAAGGGAGGCGCGCGGATTCATCATCGGCTCCTCTTTTGGCCTGCTAACCGGAACCGTGATTTTCTTCTTTATGGAGCTGATTGCAGCCGTAAAGAAAGAACAGGAGCTGAAAGAAGAGAAAATGCGATACCACTTTGAGACCCTAAAGAATCAATTGAATCCCCATTTTCTCTTCAACAGTCTCCACACCCTCTCTTCCTTGATTTACAGTGATGTGGCCGTAGCCGATCAATTCATTCTGAAGCTTTCATCCGTTTACCGTTACATCCTGGATCAGCAGGAGACGAAAATGGTAGACCTGTCAAAGGAGCTGACCTTTGTGCGGGACTTCTTCTACCTCCAGCAGTTGAGAGACGGTAACCGCATTCAACTGGAAGTGTCGATCGACGATCCCACCCCATACCGGATCTTACCGGTCTCCCTTCAATTGCTCGTTGAAAATGCGCTGAAACACAATGCTGCCTCGACCGAGAATCCCCTTCTGATCCGCATCTCAAAGCATGAAGAGGGTTATCTGAAGGTGGAAAACAACATTCAGCCCAAGCAGCATTTTGGAGATACCTTCAAAATAGGCTTAAAAAACCTTGGCGAGCGGGTGGCCATGATCACAGGCAAAGAGTTGAAGGTATCGGCCACTGAAGCTTATTTTACCGTACTTGTCCCCATTCTACCGGCATGAATACACTTGTCATTGTGGAAGACGAAAGGCTGGCCGTCGAGAAACTGAGGAAACTGGTGGACGGCAGCGGACTAGCCATCGGGCAGATGATTGAATTGTCGGGAGTGGAAGAGGCGGTCAATTGGTTTGCCTCTCATCCTGCTCCGGACCTGGTCTTCATGGATGTCCAACTCCGCGACGGTACCTGTTTCGAGATCTTTGAAAACATCCGTCTCGAGGCCCCCGTCATCTTTACCACGGCCTTCGACACTTTTGCCATCCGGGCGTTCGAGGTGAACAGCATCGACTACCTGCTCAAACCGATTGATCCCGAATTGTTTGGCAGAGCCATTGCAAAATTCAAAAATCATTATGCCTCCGGAAGGGCAGTGGCAACCGAAAAGCTGCTGGCCCAATTACCGGCTGCATACAAAACAAGGTTCCTGATCCGTACCGGCATCCATTTCAAATCGGTCTCCGTGGCCGAAATAGAGGCCTTTTTCGTGCAGGAGGGGGCCACTTTCCTGCAGACAAAAGAGGGGAAAACCCTGGATGTGGACCAATCGCTGGATCAACTCGAAAAGATGGTGGATCCGGGAATGTTCTACCGCGTCAATCGGAATTACCTGCTCAACATCCATTACATCCGGGACATGATCGGTTATTCCGGCTCACGTATCAAGGTGAAGATGGCCATTGGCAACTATCCGGATGCGATCCTGGTCAGTCGGGAGAGGGTCAACAGCTTCAAGCAATGGATGGATCGTTGAGGCGGATTGGTGTCTTTTCTACCCAAACCCTGTCGCTCCTTCCGAAAGGCGGCACAAAGCGGAACCCATCCATCAGCGATCCCCCGAAGGGAAGCTATGGTTTTGATGAGGTCGGTTCTCCGTTGAAAGAGGAGAACCATACCCTTGACCGGGCCTCCAACCTGACCTTCGTCCGCTGCCGGAGTGGAGTATAAACCTTGTTCGTGAGGCGATCCAGCAATGGTTTGTCTGAGACAAGGGTGATCTCCACCGGTTCCCTGTTGTAATTTTGTATCATCAACTCTCCATTGCTGAGTCGTTGAAGGGCAACCCTTGCCGGTCCCGTCATTTTGACCGTTCCCTTTTCTTCAAAGGCAGACCGGAGGAGATTGGCCCAGTTCTCGGGAACATCGAGTATTCCCAACTGACGGGGAGAAAGCAGCACCTCGCCGACGGCCTTGAAGTCGGCCTCGGAGAAAGTATGGACGTTGAGCAGGTAGGCGTTTCGGGTTTTGCTTTTGATCAGGAAGGGGATGATATGGCCATCCTTGGTTGCGGCCAGTTGGATCTCGCCTTTTTCCGGCACTGCAGAACATTCGAGTTTCAGGGGTAGTGCCAGGTTACGTGTTGCACTCCCATCCATCAGAGTCATGCATTCTACGGGATTGGATACGATGGGCCATCCGAATCCAGCGAGTTTGGCCAGCTTTTCTCCCTCCGGAGCGGTGGAGAGTAACCCGGTGGTCAGAATCACCCGTTTGCCAGCCTTCAGACTGGCCTCTACCTTGGCTGCCAAAGTTTGGTCGGTACCAGCCTGTGTTGGCAGGAACAGGATTGAAGCATCGGAAGGATAGGTGGAGGAGGGGATCAGTGAGGTGCCGAACATGCCCATCACATCCAACAGGTAAAGATCTCCGCCGGCATCGCTTTGTGGCGGTTTGTAGGCCATCGGACCCACTACCGGAGCATGGGCAACGGTGGCCGATAAATCAGCCAGTTGTGGAAAACTCTCCTTGAGCCGCTGGTTGCCGGGATGCTGCTGCAACAGATCATACAGGCTGAAAAAGACAAACTCTCTTGCCCCGGCAAGGGCCGATTGCCAGGCCTGTTCCACGAAATCCTCCGCCGTACAGTCTCCGTAATCGAACCAGGCGGCACCTATCTTGTTGCCGGAGAGGGAGGCGATCCAACGGTAGTTGATGAATCCTTCGTAGGGTTGTACAAATCCATAACGTTGGGTGTATTGGCCCCGGCTTTCCGTTCCGACCCAAACCCGGTCGAACAGATGCGGTCCTTTTTCAACGTCGTATCCGAAAAGATGAAACCGGTCATACCATTGGGGATATTTGATGATGATCGTCAGGTGGGGATTGGCCTCCCTGGCCGGACGAATCAGCGCATCCCGTTCCAGCTCTGAGAGCAATTCCCGCCTGTAGGCCGACCAACTCCGCTCTCCCTTGGCCATTTTGGAGGCTTGGCTTGTGTCAGCCGTACAGAGAAAATCATCGATGACAAAAGTATCGAAGAGGGGTGCAGTCGTGCGCATCACCCGACTAAAATCGGCACGGGTCTTCGGGTCCTGCCAGTTGCACCAGGTGAGTGGTCCCTCCTGTTTGCAGGCAAAATCATCACCCGGAACGGTCGCAATGCCCCCAACAATCTCCATTCCATTCTCCTTGAGGAAGTCAATGCAGATTTTTAGAAAGTCCGGGGTAAGTACCAAACCGGATCGATAAACCTCCAGGTAGATCTTCGTGATGCCAAATTCTTTCAAGACCTGAAGCACCTTTTTTCGTCCGGCTTCGTCGGCAAAATAGTCCCTTAGGCAATGGGCCGTGGCATAGGTGCTAAGTTGAAGATCTTGTTTGCGTTGCAGGGCATAGGGAAGGAGATCGTCATTTTTGTTCCGGGCATGGGAGAAAAGGCTCAAAAGCAGCCATCCGCCCAATAGGATTGATCGCAGCGTGTGTTTCATGGGTAGTTGTCAGTTGTTGGAAGCGAAAGATAATCAATCCAATCGAAATCTAAGCTTCCATTCCCTGACAATATCGTCATGGATGATCCGGTAATGCGGATGATAGGTGGTGTGGAAAAGGGAAGAGTGGTGCATCACAAACTTCCCTTCAGCTAAGGTTTGCCGGATCCGGCTGGCATCTTCCTCCAGATGGGCCAAATCGGGCAGGAGTTCCCTGATTTGCTCTTCGATCCCCTGCCATTCGGCGATCCAGTTTTCGCTTTGCGGATTTCTTGCTTTGGGTGCACTGAGGTAAAGTCCCTCCAGCATGGCAGGAAGGGGCACGATGCCATTCTTGACCAGACTCAGATTGACCCGCCAAAATTGGTGACGGATGCCGAGGGGTTGCAGCAAAGGTCCTTTGAACAGATGGGGTTCATGCAATTCCTGAAGCAAATATTGGGCCGGCTTGACTTTGTCGGGGATGAGATGACCCGGCCCGAAGGCATCCTGGAAATAGTTCTTGTACAAATCCTGCAGCGAGGCTTTTGGGAATAGAGCCAATTCCAATTGAATGTATGCTTCAATGGCTGATCTGTCGGCGGGAGAAGGGTTCATCCGGCTATCCATGGGCAGGCGTTGTCGATCTATGCCTCAGAGATAGTAAACGAATCCGGCCGTGGCAGTGATCACTCCCTTGGGAATCACGGAAGTGCCTTGGTTGAGCTGTTCCGTCAGCACGGTGGTTCCCTGTTTGGTGATCTTGACCTCTTCAAATTTGCTGGTGGAGGAGGAGTGCTGGAAATCGGCGCCTATCTTCAGCTGGATCTTTTCCATGACTTTGAATCGCACCGCCGTTCCTGCCAGCAATCCCAGCGACAGATGGACGGAGTTGGTGCTGCGTTGCACATATTCCCAATTGTTGGCCGGATTGTTGTAGGTAAGCATCTGATTGGGCAGGTAGGTGACCGTCATTCCTGTCATCGCCTGAAAGTCCCAGGCAAAACGATCGAAATTGATGGAGAAAACCGGTCCGAACAACATGCTGTTGGTCATCTCTGCATTCACGGTCAGGTCAAGGTAGTCTCGGTCTTTCTCTGCAAAGGTGATTCGACTCCGCATCCTGTTTTCCATCAGCGTGCCCATGCTGTTGCGGTTGACCGTGTTGTTGTTGAGGGTTACCATGCCTTTCAGTCCCCAGTTGTCGGAGAGGGGCAGGGTGGCATCCAGGTTGAGGGCAAATCCGTTTCTGGCAAAACCGGCATCTTTGACCGTTGGATCCATGCTGCCATAGTTTCCGAGGGGCAGACATCCCCCCATGGTAAGGGAGAAATACCAGCGATCCGGTTGAGCCGATAATGAAAAGGTCAGAAGGAAGAGGCCGATGGTAAGAAGTAAACTTTTCATCTCGTCGAGATTTTAGATTGGACACTTACAACCCTGCTGTTGCGGACACCGTTACCCACCATCGTCGTGAATGCACCCGATGGTTTTCCCGATGCCGCCGGACTTTGAATCAATCCCAAGCCCGACACAAAGAAACTGAAAAGTTTGGATGGCTATTCCGGCACCCTGCTTAAAAAATCAGAAATTTTAAGGAAGAAAGACCAGGCTGGATGAATCCCTGAATGATCTTTCCGGTAGCCGGATCCAACTGCGATCCAAAGAGGCTGTGGGGGATGCAGAAAATCACCAGCGTCACCAGGCTAGCCACAATGACCAGTCCTCTGGATTGCTGATTCTTGCTCAGAAAATAAGCCGCCACCCAAACCACAATGGCAATGAGCGTCTTGTTGTCTGTCAGGTCAAATCCGTAAGGAACGCCCGCCCACCACTCGTTGAAGGCATATTTCTGAACCAACGGACCCATGATGAGTCCACCGATGATGATGGTAAAGAGTGTGATGTGGGTCATCTTCAGGTAGGGGATCCGGAAAGCGGCAAAAAGACCGGCTACATTGCTGAAAAGCATGGCCAGGAACATGATCAGGATGTGGGGAATCAGGATGCCCTCCGGCACATGTCCCTTGAACCGAATGACGGTGGGTGTGCCATTGTTGAGGGCAGCTATCTCCGATGCTTTGCTGAGCGTGATCTTGTATTCCAGCTTACCGGCCATCTCCTGGTGCGGAAGAGGTGCCGAAAGGATGGCACCCTCGCGTTTCATGTCGAGTTTTGTATAGGGCCCGTTCTGAGAAAACAGTCGGTATTCGAGTGCACCATGCACTGCGGTATCCGGGATTTCGAGTTCGATCGGACATTCGGCCGGACCGTCAAACGTCCTGAGAAGCTTGAATTTGTATGTCTCTCCTGCAAGCGCGACCTTCACCCGCTGTGGATGGGTGGGTCCGGTCAGTCGTTGGTAAACCCCGGCAGCAATGGTTAGCAATACCGCAAAAATCCAGATTAGTCTCTTTTTTGTCTGCATGATGTATCTAAGTTAGCCTTGTTCTTCCCTTGGTCTACGGAAGATTTCCCTTCGCGTTACAGTGATTTTTCTATGCTGCGTCAGGCTACTCCCTCGAAAAATGGCCTTTTCGCTTCAAAGATGATAAAATTTCTGCGGTTTTGGTATCCGGCAGGCTGACAGAACAATCGGGAATTGTTATTTTTACAGTCATTCAATTCAACTGGATTCGTTCAGGCGGATGATACAGGAGGGTGATTTCCCCTCTCCGCACCGCTTGAATATGGAAGAGTGTATCGTTTGACACAATAAAAACAAATTACGAACCCATGAAATTAGCATGCAAAGTTATGGCCGGTACTGTGCTGGCACTGGTGACATTCGTTCAGCCATTGGCCGCCAAGGAAAAACCTGCCGGAAAGGAGCAGGGAACTGTCACTTTCGTTGACAAGAGCAACCAAAAGGAGATCGATGTCCTGATGGACGGAAAACTCTTTACCTCCTATCTCTGGCCTGAAAATGTGATGAAACCGGTACTCTACCCGGTGATGACAGCCTCCGGGAAGGAGATCACCCGGGGTTATCCATTGAAACCAAGGGCCGGAGAGCGGGTCGATCATCCCCACCACATCGGCATCTGGTTCAACTATGGTGACGTCAACGGTCTCGACTTCTGGAACAATTCCGAAGCCATTGCGGCAGCATCCAAGAGCGGATACGGGACCATCCACCACAAATCGGTTGAGAAAATCAAGGGTGGCAAGGGCCAAGGCGTTTTGGTCGTCCATTCTACCTGGGATACTCCCGACGGCAAGACCCTGCTGACCGACAAGACAGAACTTCGTTTCATCAACAGGGGCGATTCCCGCATCATCGACCGGATTGTGACCCTTACCG
>JAJTBP010000182.1 GCA_021286825.1 Marinilabiliales bacterium
GCCAATGTGATCTTCTTCGACAACAAACCTGCCAGCAAAGATCCCTGGACCAAAGAGATATGGGTGTACGATTACCGCACAAATATCCACCACACCCTGAAGAAAAATCCATTAAAATTGGATGATCTGAAAGACTTTATCTCTTGTTACAATCCAGCAAACAGGCACATCCGAAAGGAAACCTTCCATGCGGAGACCAATCCGGAAGGTCAATGGAGAAAGTTTAGCTATGAGGAGATCCTGGCAAGGGACAAGACTTCGTTGGACATCTCCTGGATTAAAGACAAATCCCTGGCTGATCTTGATAATTTGCCTGATCCAGAAACCATTGCCGAAGAGATTATTGAAAATCTGGAAGCCGGATTGGAGAGTTTTAGGGAGATCATGAGTAAACTAAAATTGTAGCTTTCTCCCATAAACTCAATTGGAGGACAACTACTCTAAATTTTCATTGCTTGTGAATTTCATTCTATCTTCCTCCAATCCTCAACCAAGGCTTAGAAAGTGGCGAACCAATGGCGTCAACCAAAAAGAAACAGGATCTAAGATTTTACGCTAAGGTCCTGTTTTTCTGGAGCGGAAAACGAGATTCGAACTCGCGACCCTCAGCTTGGGAAGCTGATGCTCTACCGACTGAGCTATTTCCGCAATGGAGAGGACAAATTTAACTAATTTGCGTTTCTGTGCAACCGGTAATCGATGACAATTGTCAACATTCCGGCTTTTCTCTCTTCCCTTTTGTAGCTGCCAGGATTCCATTGGGATCTATGGATTCCTTCCCAATCGCTGGAATCTGGCTCAGGGCAGTTCATCGGCCATGGGGACAGCCTTACCGTTGGCTTTGATGACCGGCATGGGGGCATGCCAGCTTCTCAGCCGCTCCGACAGCAGGTGGCTCAGGGCTTTGGTCCGTTCCGGATATTGCGCAGCCAGATCCCGGGTCTCGCCGATGTCTTGCTTCAAAAAATAGAGCTCCTTCTTTCCGGTCCGCATGCTGTAGATCAATTTCCAACTCCCTTGCCGGATGGCACTGAAATAATTGATGCCCGGACCATCCTTCGCAACCCACTTGTTCGGATAGTGCCAGATGAGCAAACGGGTGGTATCGGTCTGTTCGGGATGTTGCAAAGCGGGTAAAAAACTGACTCCATCCACCGTTTGAAGGCATCGGGCTGCGGATACACCGGCAATCTGCAGCAAAGTCGGGAAAAAATCCTCAACGATGACGCATTGCTCCGTCCTGGAATGGGGCGGCACTTGGCCCGGCCACCTGACAACCATGGGCTCCCGGATGCCCCCTTCATACAAAGATCCCTTGCCTGCTTTCAACGGCAGGTTCTGGGAATGAGGCGATCCTCCGCGGGGGGGTGCCAGACTCAAACCGCCGTTGTCACTCATGAAAAGCACCACCGTATTTTTTTCAATCCCCTTGGCGGCCAGATAATCCATCAAGTCGCCCAGACTCTTGTCCATCCCCTCGATCATGGAGGCATACCTGGCCTCGGTGGAATCCATGCCGGCATCAAGATAGCGCTGCAGGAAGCGTTTGTCGGCCATGAGGGGGGTGTGCACCGCATAATGGGCCATGTTCAGGAAGAAGGGGCGCTTTTGGCCAACAGGTACCTCCAACGCCCGGATGGCCTTGAGGGTGAGGGCTTCGGTCAGAAACGTCTCGCTGTCGAAAAACTCTTCGAGGTCGGGAACAGCCTGGGCCGTAGCTTTTCCCGGCAGGTTGCCGTAGTTCTCTTTTCCCAGGTAACTCTGCGGATGCCCGGCCGCATGTCCGGCGATGTTGACCATGAATCCCATGTTGTCCGGACTGGATCCGGGGGTGCCCATCGATCCCCAATGGGCCTTGCCGACATGAATCGTGTAGTAACCGGCATCCTTCAGCAACTGTGGCAGCGGAGTGGCACAGACGGTCGCGGCGATCCCCCGAAGGGGACTTAAACCATTGATATTCCAGGGAGCCGGATCAAATTGCTCATCTGCCCCGTCGGTGTTGTTGTTCTTCCAGGGGGAGGTCCAATTGGTTACACCGTGATGGGCTGCGTTCATGCCGGTCAGCAGGCTGACCCGTGTTGGGGTGGAAACGGAATTGGCATAGGCATTTACGAACATCATCCCCTCTCTGGCCAACCGCTCCATGTTGGGTGTGTGAAAGCGTTTGTTGAGCGGAGTAACCTCCTTCCAGAAGGGCAACGAAGTATCCTGCCATCCCATGTCATCCACCAGAAAAAGAAGGATGTTGGGCTGTTTTGCGGTTTGGGCATGGGCCATGCCCGCACAGGCCAAAAGGGATCCCAGGGCAGGCATCAGGCGCCGCAAGGGATGCTTCCATCCGGAGCTTGTCGCAGATTTCATATTGGACCGCTCTATTATTTTACCCATTTTCTGAAATTACGAATCCGGTGAAAGGTCATGTAATTGGCATTGTGATAGTTATCGGCTCCTCCAAATTTATCATCGAAAGCGGTGCGGCAAACATAGAGGATGTCGTGGCCCTCAAACTGCCAGTCCACGTATTGAAACCCATGTTTCACCACATCCGGATGGTAGAGCAGATCCCTTACGATCCGCCAGTGGCGAAGATCAGACGAACATTGCAGGACCATCTTGTTCCGGACCTTTCCGGCTGGCAGATTGGAAAATTGAGGCAATATCTGATTGGATAGGGTCCAGTAGAGTCTGGTGACCGGATCAAACCGAATCGAAAATTTACGCGAACCTCCGACAAAATCGAAAAAACCGGAGGTTGGATCGAAAGTCCCATGGGTCCCCTCTTTTCCAAATTGGACAATGGCGGCCATATCCTTCCCCGGATCGGAGTTGGCGATCCGCAGAAAATCGATCAGATCACCATCCGGCGTCACCACGGCATTTCCCTCCAGCCATCCTCCGAATTTTCCATCCAGATAACCCTTGTCATACGAAAGGGCATTGGAGGCGGTCCAGCTGGAGGCTTTGAGCAGATCCGCATCCGCGGATGCGGAAAAAATCATGGCAGAATATCGGATACCCCACTCCTTGTATGTCGAAGTGGCATTTTCCACGGCCCTGTAGATCCGGCCGTTGTGCTCCACCATGGGCATGGGAGCGGTATGATATTCTCCTTCACGAAGGAGTCCGCAGGTGCTGTCGACCGGCTCTGTCCAGGAATGTCCACCATCCGTTGATCTTCGGATGATCAGATTGCCATGGTGTTTCCAGGTTCCCATCAGGTACAGTACCTTCTTGTGAACAAAGAGGTTGGACCAGAACTGCCCGTCCATGTCGGCAATTTTGGTCCAGGTTCTTCCCCTGTTCTGCGAATGAAAAATGGAGGATTTGGCCTTCGTCCCTTCCGTTGATGCGGGTCCAAAATAGTCATGGGAAGCGACATAACTGCCATCCGGCAAAATGGCAAGGGAAGGCGATCCAATGTAAACCTTGCCGGAAGCGGGCAGATAATCCACCACCCTTCCAGGGACCCTTTTCCCCTCTGCAACCAGAGGATGCGACAAGGCGACCCATGCAAACAGACAAAGGAGAATTTTTGTATTCATAGGAGTCGTATGATCGATTTGGTCAATCGGAGCAAGAACCTGTACAACAGGACCTTCACAGGGAGACTACATGCGTTCCGGCACTTCGATGCCCAGCAGCGAGAATCCATTGCGGATCACGTTGCCTACTGTCTTCGTGAGTGCCAGCCGGAAATCACGCACCAGAACATCCTGTTCATTCAGGATGGAATGGTCATGGTAGAAGGAGTTGAATTCTTTCACCAGGTCATAGACATAATTGGCCACCACTGCCGGACTGTGTTCTGCACCTGCCTCCCTGACCACCTCGGGGAAGCGCGCAATCACCTTGAGCAGACTGCGTTCCTTGGGTACAAGGGTTTGGACAGAGGCAACCGCGGGCACCGAAAGAGCCGATTCGGCAGCCTTTCTGAGAATGCTCTGAATCCGGGCGTAGGTATATTGGATAAAGGGTCCGGTGTTGCCGTTGAAATCGATCGACTCCTCCGGATTGAAAGTCATGGTCTTCTTGGGATCGACCTTGAGGATAAAATATTTCAAGGCGCCCAGGGCTACGATCCGGTAAATGTTTTCCTTTTCCGCTTCCGAATAACCATCCAATTTGCCCAGCTCGAGCGAGACGGATCTGGCCACATCAATCATTCCTGCCACAAGGTCATCTGCATCCACCACCGTTCCTTCCCTCGATTTCATGCGACCGTTGGGGAGTTCCACCATGCCATAGGAGAAGTGATAGAGATCCTTGCCCCATTTGTAACCCAGCTTGTCCAACAATAGCGACAATACCTGGAAATGGTAGTTTTGCTCGTTGCCCACCACATAGATCATGTGATCGATGGGATAATCCTTGAATCGGATCTGCGCTGTTCCAATGTCCTGGGTCATGTAAACGGAGGTGCCATCGGAACGCAACAACAGCTTTTTATCGAGTCCGTCGGCTTCCAGATTGGCCCATACGGAGTTGTCGCTCTCCTGTTGGAAGATACCCTCCCTCACCCCGCGGAGTACTTCATCGCGGCCCAGTGTATAGGTATCGGATTCATGATAAATCTTGTCAAAATCGACGCCCAGCATTTTGTAGGTCTCGTCAAAACCCTTGTAGACCCATCCATTCATGGTTTTCCAAAGTTGCCTGACTTCCGGATCATTGGCTTCCCACCGAATCAGCATCTCGCGGGTCTCCACCATGCAGGGAGCCTCCTCTTTTGCCTGTTCCTCGCTTTTGCCGGAAGCGATCAAGGAGGCTATCTCTTTTTTGTACAGCTGATCAAATTTTACGTAGTATTCACCCACCAGATGGTCGCCCTTTTTGCCACTGGATTCGGGTGTTTCTCCGTTGCCCAGTTTTTGCCAGGCCACCATCGATTTGCAGATGTGGACACCCCTGTCATTGACAATATTGGTTTTGACCACTTTGTAACCGTTGGCTTTCATCACTTCGGCAAGGGAAAAACCAAGCAGGTTGTTGCGGATATGGCCCAGATGGAGGGGCTTGTTGGTGTTGGGAGAGGAATATTCGATCATCACCAGTTCCGACTGGTCGGTGACAGGCTTGAATCCATAGGATGCATCGGAAATGGCTTCATTCAGTCTGCCAATCCAGTATCCGTTGCTGATGACGAGGTTTAGAAAGCCTTTGACCACATTGAACGCACCTACCTCGTCGAGCGCTGCGACAAGCTGTTCACCAATTTCCGTTCCCGTTGCCTCCGGGGATTTCTTTGAAAATTTGAGGAATGGGAAAACCATGACGGTATAATCGCCCTCAAATTCGCTTCTGGTGAGTTGTACTTGAACCTGCTCCGGATCGATCTGCTGATTGTACAGTTTGGCCAAGACTCCGGCCACTTTTCCTTTGATGAGCCCTTCCATATTCATTCAAAAATAATTTGCGCGGTTTTGAAGGAGCAAAGGTAAGATTATCTGCCGAAAGAAGGAAAGAATTGGCTTGCTTAAGATGGATCGGTGCCGCAGATGTTACCGATTCATGGTCTCCCGATCTGTCCGAGGCATGGTTTTTTTATTTCCGGCATTCGCCGGATCCGCCCCACTGCATGGTTGGGTCTTGGCAAGATGACTGTTTGGCTTGTCCGAGATCCATCCGCATTTGGGGCGGAACGGCAGGTGAAGGGGATGAGGAAGCTTCCGTGCAGACAAAAAAAGAGGCCAACAGTTCCTGACAGTTGGCCTCTTTTCGCAAGTTTTGGGTTTTTACAATTCTTTCACCCGGATGTTTCTGAATTTCACCACGGTTCCGTGTCCCAGGAATCCGATGTGACCGGATGTTCTGAGCAATCCGGGATGTTCCTTGTGATCCATGGTCCCATTGCGGCTGGCGACGGCGATGTCACCGTCCGTGATGGTATTGCCATTGACGATGACCGTGATGTGGTTTCCTTTGGCGATGACCTCTTCGTAGTTCCACTCCCCTACCGGTTTCAGGGATCCGCGTTTGGCGGGAATCACGCCGTATACCGATCCATGGTACTGATAGGGTTGCAGCTGTGCATAGATGGGTGCATCATCATCCAGGATCTGAAGTTCCATGCCCACATAGGCGGCATCACCCTGCAAGGGGGCGCGGATGCCCAAGCCGTTGTTGGCACCTGGAGTCAGCTGAAACTCGAAGCGACAGACGAAATCCTTGTACTCTCCCTGGGTAAAGAGGTTGCCATGCGACGGACCATTGTCCACATTGAGTACGATCTCTCCGTTCTTCACTTCATAATCGACCGTATTGCCTGTCCATCCTTCAAAATCTACCCCATTGAACAGGGCCGTGAACCCATCTTTCTGCTCTTCGGCCGGCAGTACGTAATGATTGTCATTGATTTCACGCACATAGATGTCGCGGAATGCCAGATCGGTGCCATGGGCCTGCAACTCGATTGCATCCTTCGGGAAGATCGCAAGGTTCCGGTCCCAATAATTTTCCAGCGGCACCTGATCCACCACGAGGACTCCATTCAGATAGACCGTTACCTTTTCACCCACCATTTTGATGTAGAAGTGGTTCCAGTCGCCGATCGGATTGTCGGCTACCTTCAGCGGAGTGCTTCTGTATTTGGCGTTGTTGTAGAGTCCGCCGGAACCTACCTGTGCCCCTACCTCCACGCGGGAAGTATCCCAGATCTGGACCTGCGGAGAGCCCCTCAGGTAGATGCCGCTGTCACCCTTTTTGGTAATTCGCCAGTCGACGATCATTTCAAAATCGCCGTATTGCTTGACCGAACAGAGGTTGTCGCCCGCACCGTTGAAGACAATGGAATTGTCCTTGACGCTCCAGTTTTGGGCTGCCTTGGCATCTGCTTCCTTTTGTTTGGCTGCCAGTTCCTTTTCTGTCATCTTGGCCCGGGTGATCGGATTGCCCACCAAGCCCTTCCAACCTGTCAGATCCTTTCCGTTGAACATGGTCACAAAACCCTTTTCTTCGGGCATGCTGGCAAGGTATTTACGGATTCT
>JAJTBP010000183.1 GCA_021286825.1 Marinilabiliales bacterium
GCGCCATCAGGGAGGCTGTTGTGGTCTTGCCACCACCGGTGGGTCCCACCAAAGCATAGGTTTTGCCCCGCTCCAGATCGAAGTTCACTTCATGCAACACCTCCTTGCCGTTGGGATAGGCAAAGGAAACCTTTTGGAAGCTGAGCAGGTAAGGGCTTTGCTCCTTCTCCTGAACTCCGCTCATACACAGGTTGTTGTCGAGCGACAAGATCTGAGAGATCCGGTCCCAACCCGCCAGAGCCACCTGAAAGTTGGCCCAAAGTGCAGCGATCTGCCGCAAAGGATTGTAAAACTGGGTAATATAGGCAATGAAACTGATCAGCAAGCCAATGGTAAAGGCACCTGTAGAGATAAGGTAGATACCGAAGGCCAATACCACCAGTTGACCGATCGCAGAAGAAAAACTGAAAACCGGAGCAAAAAGGTTATTGGCGATGCCAGCTTTCACAGCATTCCGATAGTTTTCGCCATTCACCTCCCGGAATTTCTCCCGGAAGAAATCGCGCCGGTTGAAGGCAACGATCACCTTGAAATTGTTGAGACTCTCCTGTATCTCCGCACTCAGGCTACCTGTACTCTTCATGTTGACGGCATTTCGCTTCCGCACCCAGGGCGAGACGCTCCGGGTAAAGATCCAAAGAGCGGCTGCAGGCAAAAGTGCGGCCACCCCAAGCCGGACATTCAGGGAGATCAGGAAGATGCCGGCGCCGGCCATGGTGAAGATGCTGCTCATGAATTGCACGAGCGATTGCGAGAAAAACTGGTTGATTTTGTCGGTGTCATTGTTCACCCGTGAGATCAGATCGCCCGCCTTGTTCTGGTTGAAGAAATCAATGGGGAGATCCTGGAGTTTGGAAAAGACGGTGTTCCGCAGGTTGAAGAGCATCCGTTGTCCAACCCTTCCCATCAGCTGTGCCTGGAGGTATCCGCTTACCATGGCCAGCAGATAGATGCAGAAAAGCAGGATGGAATAGTGAATGACTCCCTGATATTGGTGGGTCACCACAAAACGGTCGATGGCACGGCCAACCAGAAAAGGTCCCATCAGATTCAATCCGGCATTGAGCAAAATGAAAATCATGGCAATGAACAGGTTGTGCCGTTCTTTGCCCATCAGCGACAGCAACCGTTGAACGATTCCGGCCGCTCCGATTTTCTTTTCGCCGGTAGTATCCTTGCCTTGATTGAGGTTATAGTTCGTAGACATTGGTACTGCGTTGTGAATTAAAAATCTGGACATATTCCGGACAGCTCTCCATCAGCTCCTCATGGGTGCCAGAGGCCAGCATTTCGCCCTCCTCGAGTAGGATGATTCTGTCGTAATGCATGACCGGTGCTATTTTTTGGGTGACGGAAAGCAGGGTTAGTCCCGGATAATTCAACGTCACATTGGAGAGAATCTTCTCTTCGGTTGGTGCATCCACCCTGGCGGTAAAGTCATCCAGCAAGAGGATGGTTGGCTCCATGGCCAGGGCTCTGGCCAGCATGATCCTTTGTTTCTGTCCGCCCGAAAGACTGGAACCCCTTTCGCTGACGATGGTCTCCAATCCCAAAGGCAAAGTGTCGAGGAAGTCTTGCAGTTCTGCCGTCGAAACGGATTTCTTCATCGCCTCCTCCGTCACCTTTGCGTTGAAGGCGATGTTCTCACGCACCGACATCCGAAAGAGGATGCTATCCTGGAAGACAAAACCCACCTGATGCTGAAAACTCACCTTATCGTATTCCGTCAGCTCGGTTCCGTCAAACAGCACCCTCCCTGAGGTGGGTTGAATCAAACCGGTCAGCAGATAGAGCAATTGGGTCTTTCCGGCAGCTGTCGGACCGATGATGGCTGTCTTCGTCCCCGGATTCACCGAGAAGGAGATGTTGCGCAGGACCGGTTTCCCTTCGTATTCGAGGGATACATTTTCCATGGCGATCCCTCCTTTCAACGGGGTTTGAAGGGTCCCCCCGTCCTTGGTCTCAGGAGCCTCCAGAACGGTTACGATCCGACCATAGGAGACGGAAGCATGGACCATGAAATTGCTGATGAATCCAATGACGATGATGGGGAAGATCAGGATGACCAGATAAGAACTGAAGGCGGCAAAGTCGCCCAACGACATGCTTCCATTGATGACATAATGGCCCCCCAGGGCCAGGATCACCAACGTAGCAAGATTGCTGACGAAGACCACAATGGGAATCAGGGTCGCGAAAAGTTTCAGGATGGAGATGCCCAGATCCCTTGCCTGGGTGTTGGCATCCAGAAACTTTTGGTATTCCAGCATCTGGGAGTTCAAAACCCGAACCAAAGCCGCACCCAGGATGCTTTCGTTGATCACCCTGTTGAGCCAATCGACCACCTCACGGCTCTTTTTGAAAAGCGTTCTTACCTTGCGGAAGACCAGAAAGAAGGCTGTACCGATGATCGGAATGATGCTCAAAACAAAAAGTGCCAGTCTCCAATTGATGGAAATCAGTAAGATGCTTGCCCCAATGATGATGAAAACAGAAGAGGCTAGCGATACGATGGCCATGGAGACAAAAAGCTTGACAGAATCGATGTCCGAAGTGAGATTGGTCAACAATTTGGAGGGATTGGCCTCCTGAATGAAACTGTAGCTTTGTCCGGAGATCTTGTCAGCCAACTGATTGCGAAGGTCCAGTGCCACTTTCTCAGAGGCATAGGTCTGCAAAATTCCCTGAATGAAAGAGAAAAGGAAGATGAAGAAGGCGGCGGAGACAAATTCAGTCACCACCAGGCCATAACTAAAATCCCCTTTGGAAAAGGAATCAATGCCTTTGGAGATCAGTCTGGGCAAGATCAAATTGACCGCATTGCTTAGCAAAGCGAATGTGATCAATAGAAAAATCATTAGCTTATACGGCTTGACAACCCTGAAAACACTGGGTTGATTTGGCTTTTTCCCGGCCATCGTGCTGCTTTTAAATAGAGTACATCCGATCCAACGCTGGATGCTGTGTCAAAGTTACACAGTTCCTGGGAAAGCGATCATTTGCGGCAGAAAAATAAAGGTTCCGTAACATTGCAGCATCACGGGCTCCATCCACCACCAGGTAAGGGCTTTGTCTGACCGGACAAATGGGATACTCAAAAACCGCAGGTTTTGTTACAACTGCCGACCAGGTATCCCCGGTAGGGAGGCAAAGGGATAAGCAAGACCTTCCCCAAATCTCATCGGCGGGCTGCCTTGGGGTCGAAAAATCCAAGGTGCGGGGAAACTGTCAATTGTATTTCGCCAAGAGTTCCAGGATGTTTTTCTTACTGATCGGCTTGGCCAACAGGTCATCGCAACCGGCATTGAGGGCAAGTTCCCTTTCTTCCGGAAAGGTATAGGCCGATTGTGCCACGACTGCCAGTCCGGGAAAGGCCGATTTGATGTGAATGGTGGCTTCAATGCCATCCATGACCGGCATCTTCAGATCCATGAGCACCAGATCGTATGTGTTTCGGGAGGTCATTTCGACGGCTTCGCGGCCATTCACTGCAAAATCGACCAGCTCGGCACGTCCTTTCAGCAAGGCCCCCATGTATTCGAGGTTGAAGGGTTCGTCGTCTACCACCAGGATGCGCAAACCGCCTGATTGGTGAAGGAATTGCACGAGCGGATCGTTCTTCACTGCCCTGGCCTCGATTCGTTCCAAGGGTATGGTAAAATAAAACCGCGAACCCTTTCCGGGAGCCGATGCCACTCCGATTTCTCCTCCCATGAGGGTGGTCAGGCCCTTGGCGATGCTCAGTCCCAGCCCATTGCCTCTGATGGCCAGCGAAATGGCCTTCTCGCTTCGGTAGAAGGCATCGAAGATGAGCGATTGATCTTGTTCCGAAAGGCCAATTCCTGAATCTTGTACATAAAAGAGCAACTGCTCCTCCCGATGCTCCATGCCTATCTCAATGCTTCCTTCCATGGTATATTTGATGGCATTGGAGAGGAAGTTGGTGAGCACTTGCCTCGTTTTTACCAGATCGCCACGCACCACCATCTCCTTGAGTTGGGACGGAATGTTTTCCTGGATCGTCAATCCCTTTCTCAAGTGGGGCAAGGCAAAGAGCATGCGTACTTCGCTTATCATCTCAGCCGGCTTGAACTCCCGTTTGTTTAGCTGCAGTTTCTCACTTTGCAGCCTGGAGAGCAGAATGACCTCATCGATCAGGGAAAGCAACTGATTGGAGCTGGTGTTGATGATGTCGGCATATTCGACCATCTCGGAAGGACCTGCATCTTTCAGCAACTCTGAGAATCCCATGATGGCATTCATGGGGGTCCGGATCTCGTGGCTCATGTTGTTGAGCAGCGCCGTACGCAACCGGATGTGTTCCTCTGCCTTTTCCTTGGCCAGAATCAACTCCTGTTCGGCCCGCTTCTTCTCTGTGATGTTCAGGTTGATCCCGTTCAGTCGAACGAGTTTCTCTCCCTCGAAATAGGGTTCAATGTTGTTTTGTACCCAGATGATTCTTCCATTGGGCAACAGGTATCGGAAGTCAAAGCTGACTCCTTTGCGGGTTTGGAGGATGATCTCCTTCTGTTCTTCGATCAAATGGCGGTCATCCGGATGCACCCAGCTCATAAACTGCTCATAGTTCAAGGAGCCCGCCTCGGGCGATAAGCCGAGCATCCGGAAAAGATTACGCGACCAGTGCTGCAAACCGGTGTCTGTTTCCAGCACCCAACTGCCCATGACGGCGATCTCCTGGGCAAAGTTCAGTTCGGCTTCACTCTGCTTCAAGGCCTCTTCCGATATCTTCCGCTCGGTGATGTTTTTATCAACGCCTCTGTATCCCCTCAGGATGCCCTGTTCATCAATGATCGGGAGGCCGTTGGTCAGAAGACAGATCAGTTTACCATCGTAACCCATGTTCCAATTCTCAAGATCGACGATGGGCAACTGATGTGCGGCAATCTCGCCAAAAATGGCTCCCACCCTTGCCGCTTCATCCGGAGGCATGAAATCGAACGGAGTCTTTCCCAGGACCTCCTCGGATGATAGTTTGAACAGATCATAGCTCTGTTGGGAACTGTAGGTGTATCGGCCAAATTCATCTACCTCCCAGACCCAGTCGGCCATGCTGAAGACCACGTCACGGAATCGCTCTTCGCTCTCCTTGAGTGCGTTTTCGGCTTCCTTCCGATCGGTGATGTCACGACCGACGATGAGCAAAGAGATCATCTGGTCATCGGATTCCCCGAATTCCGGAACCACATGAAAACTGTAAATGGCTTCCTTTTGATGGAATACAAACTCAAATTCAAAGGTGATGGCTTCGCCGGTATCCCAAACACTCTGGAGGTATTGATCCCATCGTGCAGCACGCACTTCGGTCATGCCAATCTCCCGGTTGGTCTTCCCCATGTAATACGTCGCCGTGAAACTGGTAATTCTTTCGAACTCCGGATTCGCATAGAGATAGCGGAAATTCCCATCGATTCGGATGATGACATCCGGGAGATTCTCGGTCAGGGTCCGGTAGGCTTTCTCCTTCAGCCTCAGCTCCTCTTCGGCAAAGCGCCGGGCTTTTTTCACTTCCGATTCTTCCAATGCCCGCTTCACAGCAAATGGGAGTCTTTCCATCCTGTCTTTGAGCACATAATCCACTGCCCCATTTTTAAGCAGTTCAATGGCCATGATCTCACCGATGGACCCCGACACACAGATGAACGGAATGTCCGGACACAACGCATTACATTCGCGAAGTGCTTCATTGGCATCGTACCCGGGAAGGTTATAGTCGGCCAGAATCACATCGAACGTCTCTCCCAGCAACATTCTTCTGAAATCATCCCCGTTGTCTACCCTTTGGATGTCTAGCAGATAGCCGGTATTCTCCAGTTTGGCACAGATCATCTCGAAGTCGTTGGGGGAATCTTCAAGCGAGAGCACCTTTAAAACCATATGTTTCTGTTCAATTTCCATTTGTCATTTGCATCTTTCTCCGGGTATTTCATTCAGGACGCCCCAGAACACGCCCAACTGCCTGACCGCCTCAAAGAAATCCCTGAAGTGTACAGGTTTTACGACATAGGCATTGACCCCCATTTCGTAGCACCTTTTCAGGTCCGGTTCTTCCCGTGAGGAGGTAAGCATGACTACCGGTATCATTCTGAGGTCAGGATCGCCTTTGATCATTTCGAGTACCTCGATGCCATCCATCCGGGGCATTTTGATGTCGAGTAATATTACAGCCGGTTTCCCTTTTTTCCTTTCTTTATAACGACCTTCGTAATTGAGATACTCCAGGGCTTCAACGCCGTCGTTCACAGTTACTACATTATTTGCCAGATTATGTTCCGACAGTGCCTCGATGGTGAGTTCCACATCCTGCGGATTATCCTCTACCAACAAAATAGTTTTTAATTCAGTCATATTGTAATAATATTTAACCTCTGGGGCATAAGTGGATATGAATTTTGGTTGAATTGTTGAATCGTTTAATTGTTAATTTGTTTATCAGGGGTTTAGTCTTCCTTGTTTTTGGGTAAACTGAAATAAAATGTAGCTCCCTTGTCGGGTTCGGCTTCGGCCCAAACCTGTCCGCTGTGTTTGTGTATAATACCTTCAAATTCGGTTTGAGCGTGTAGTCGTTGAAACACACCAAATAATTTATGGGCATATTGCATGTTAAAGCCGACACCATTATCGTGGACATAGAATACCAAATGCTTGTTTTCTTCATAATGTCCTATGGAAATTTTGACAATCTCTTTGTTCCGGGTATATTTGAGAGCATTGTCGATGAGGTTCATCCATACTTGCTTCAAAAGAGCATTATCGACGTATATTTCAGGTAAATTCTGAATGTCCCAGTCGACTTTACGATTGCCGATGTCAGGTTTTAAATCTTCCAGTACTTCCTTCAGCAACTTATTCATATTAGTTTTTTCCCTGTGCACTTCCTTGCGACCGGTTCTTGAGAATTGAAGCAGGTCATCGATAAGTGTACCCATTTGTTTGGAAGCATTGGTGATGGTTGTCAGATAATGT
>JAJTBP010000184.1 GCA_021286825.1 Marinilabiliales bacterium
TCAATGAAAAGCAGACAGGATTCAGAAAACCGGTCTCTTGCCACCTGTTCCCCATTCGTATCACCGAATACAAACGGTTCGATGGTGTCAATTACGAAAAACTGAAAATCTGTAAGCCTGGCAGGACTTGTGGCAAGGCGATGGGGCTACCGCTCTGGCAATTTTTAAAAGAGCCTTTGATTCGTCGTTATGGCGAAGCTTGGTATGAAGAATTGACTTTTGTGGCGGAGAATCTGCCACCCAGATAGAAAAATAATCTAAGAGGCCGATTCAAATTCTGAATCGGCCTCTTATTTTAGATCAATTGATCGATGCAGTTTTTAAGGCGATGGGTGATGTCGTCTATCCCACCCATGCCATTGATGGCATGGTACTTCCCCGCCTCCTTGTAATATTGAATCAACGGTTGTGTCTTTTCATTGTACACGTGAATTCTGTTCTCGATGACCGCACGATCGGCATCGTCACTTCTTCCTGAGGTAGTGCCTCTGTTTAACAGTCTGGAGATCAATTCTTCTACTTCCACCTCCAGCGAAAGCATGGCACTAACTCTTCTGCCGAACTGAACCAGCAATTTATCGAGGGCATCGGCTTGAGGAACCGTCCGTGGAAATCCGTCAAACAGAAATCCATTGGCTTCAGGATTTTTGTCAATCCGTTCCCGGATGAGTTCAATGACCATATTGTCGGGAACCAGTTCTCCCTTGCAAATGATGTCCTTGACAGCTAGTCCAATCGGTGTGCTGGCTGCTATTTCCTCTCTCAGAATGTCACCTGTCGAGATGTGAATCAGATGATAATCCTTTGAAAGAACATCCGCCTGCGTACCTTTTCCAGCCCCTGGAGGTCCAAATAATACCAGATTGATCATGGCAGTTTATTTAACGAGCGTGTAGATGTCCTTCAAATTTCTGCCTCTCCTGTCATAATCCAATCCATAGCCCACGATGAAGTCATTTGGAATGGAAAGGCCTACATAGTCGGGTTCGACTTTCGTCACCACGGCATCCGGTTTGAAAAGCAGTGTGGCAATCTTTACCTCACTGGCACCTTTCTGCAGGATTTGGTTCATGACATTGGCAATGGTATGGCCCGTATCCACGATGTCTTCGAGAATGACAACCGTTCGTCCGGTGATGTTCTCATTGACACCAATCAGCTCTTTTATTTCAAGAGTAGAGGCAGTCCCTTCGTAGGAGGCAAGTTTGAGAAAGGAGATTTCCACATCGTCCAGTTCCAGTTCTTTCATCAGATCGGCTGCAAACATAAACGATCCATTGAGTACGCAAACGAACAGCACATTCTTTCCAACAAGCTCTTCATTCATCCTAAACGCCATGTTTCGGATTGCAACCTGTATCTCTTCATATGGATAAGATATCTCAAACTCCTTGTCCCACAGTTTTACTCTCTTCATATATCCTTGAATTAGGTACTAAAATTTTCGGTCGCAATTTGGCCAACAAAAAGTAAGTAGAGCCGAATTCCTTATTAATTTACTGTTAAAAACGGTTGTTTGGTTTTTCAGGGCAGCAAAGGAATTTCAGCGGTAAACACAAATATAGGATTTTCTTTTCTTGGGGGCAAAAAAATATCGATGTGTAACGTGCGCAAGTATCATTCGTTTAACCGGATGTTGTACTTTTGAAAAGTGATGCCGGATATAGGGGCAAACGGACTGATGTCACACATCCTTTCATCGTGCCGCTTGGCTTTGCCAGTGCATCGTTAATCGCATAACCAAGAAAGAAATGAAACCACTCGTTAGCATCATCATGGGAAGTACTTCTGATCTTCCCGTTATGTCTGGGGCCGCCGAAATATTGAATCAACTCGAGATCCCCTTTGAAATGAATGCACTATCTGCTCACAGGACACCGGAAGAGGTGGAGAAATTTGCCAAAGGTGCAAAAGATCGGGGCATCAAAGTGATCATTGCAGCGGCAGGTATGGCTGCTCATCTCCCCGGTGTAATCGCCTCCATGACTCCGCTTCCTGTCATTGGGGTACCTGTAAAGGCCTCTCTGGAAGGCTGGGATGCGATATTGGCTATTTTGCAAATGCCTCCCGGAATTCCTGTGGCAACGGTTGCTCTGAACGGCTCGCGCAATGCAGCCATTCTGGCAGCCCAGATGATGGCCACAGGCAATGATGTCCTCATGGAGAAACTGATTCAGTTCAAGGAAGAGCTGAAAGTTAAAATGGTCGAAGCCAATCAGGAATTGGCAAAGGTGACCTATCCATTTAAGACGAATTGAAATTTCCTTTTTTCGTTTTTTTGGGGTAACTTACAGGGAGTACGTTCAGTAACTCCCTTTTTTTTGCTGTTAAGCTTGCTGTTCGGACTCATATAAAAAACTTCATCCGATGAGTCCACTGCTTGGGTGGCACATGCTGCTGATCTCCCTGTGCCTTAACCTAGATGTTCCCTTTGCCATGGCGGCCGAACGACCGGGGTCAGCAGGTGCTTTCTCTTCTGCGCTTTCTGCTGCTGTCGTCGCCTGGCCGGGCATCTTCAGTGCTTTTGGCAATCCGGCACTTCTGGTCTACACACGATCCCCTTCAGTGGCACTTGGCTACAGGCAACCGTATGCCATCCCAGATTTGCAGGAAGGTATGCTGGTTGCCAACTTCCATGCAGGATCTTCTGTGCTCAGTCTGGCCCTTTCGGATACAGGAACCGGCGATTATCATGAAACTACCTGTGGACTGGCCCTTGCCAAACGGCTTTCTTCCCGGTTTGCCGTGGGTTTGTTGTTCAATTCGTTTTGGTTGCCTTTGCCTGAAGAGGGGAAACAGCTTGGATCCTTTCAATTGGACTTGGGATTGTGCTATGCAACCAAGGGTGGGAGCATGGCAGGCCTTGCCATCCGAAACCTGGTGCAGACTACGGTAGAGACGTTTCAACATTCGATCCGGTTTCCGTGGGAAATCCATCTTGGCAGTTATCGTCGCCTGACCGATAAACTGGGTGTCAGTGGAGATGTCATGCTTTTTCAGAATAAGAACCTGAATGTCTGCATAGGGACTGAATGCCAGATTTTCACACATTTTTGCCTGAGAGGAGGTATCTCCCTCCAACCCTTCTGCCATTCCTTCGGATTTGGCTATGAATGGCATGCCATAGTGCTCGATTTTGCTGCAACCCATCATCCCATCCTGGGATATTCTCCCACTTTGTCTCTATGCTACCTGATGAAAAGAAACCTTCGCGAGAAGTAAAATGCCGATTTATGTGTGCTCCGACGAAGTCCCTGTTTTGCCTGTCCGTCTTTATCTGCTTTGTTCCGTTTGTTCTCCCTTTAAATGGACAACAGCTCCCTGAAATGCCGGAAAGAAACACGGAGGAACTGACAGAATCCCTGGCTGGTGAGAGTGATGAGACAGCAGTTTCCTCCTTGTTGCTGGAAGACTTAACCGAATCTGCCAATCATCCAATAAACATCAACCGGATCAGTGAGACGGAATTGCAGCGGCTAAACCTGTTGAATTATGCACAGATCAAAAAACTATTGGATTATCGGCGGATGTATGGCCCCATTCTGACGATGCAGGAACTGGTGGCAAATGAAATCATCAATCCGCAACTGGCTGAGAAGCTTAAACTTTACTTACGGACAGGATCGCAAACAGATTCTGTTGCCATTCGGAGAGAAAATAAATTTCATTCGATCCTTATGGTTCGTGCCAAAAGGAATTTTCCTCTGGCCTCGGGTTTTCGACCCTCGATGGGCAAACCTTCTGCATTTGCCGGAGATCCTTATGGAACCTATGTGCGGTTCAGGACTACTTCCCGCCGGGTCGAGGCCGGTGTGACAGGTGAGAAGGATGCCGGAGAATCCTTTTTTCGTGCCTCAAACCCCATGGGCTTTGATTTCTATTCAGGCTTTTTGGCAATCAAGGAGGTCGGATGGCTCCAAAAAGCAGTCGTGGGGGATTACCATCTCCGTTTCGGCCAGGGAGTCAATCTATGGTCGGGAGGAGGGGTCAGCTATGGTTCCGATCTGACCTCCCTGCTAAAAACAGGTGAAGGCATCCGGCCCTATAGCTCAACCCATGAGAATCTTTTTTTTCGGGGGGCCGCAATTCAGGTTGGCAATGACAAGAGAAGGCTTTCCCTTTTTTACTCGGGTAGAACAAAGGATGCAACCCTGGACTCCGACATTTCAGGCAATCCAGTCATTTCCTCATTCCGTACGGATGGATTGCATCGAACTACTTCAGAATTGGCCAGTGAGAAAGATGTCAGCGAACGAATGGCCGGAGCCTATCTTGACATTCGTCTGAAACAGGCACGGTTTGGCTTTTCCTATGTCACCAATTGGTTTTCCCTTCCGGTATCCCGAGGTACTTCGTTTTACAAATCGCTTTCATTTGAGGGGAAACACAACGAAAATGCAGGACTGGATTACCAATGGGTGACTGGCCCCTTCCTATTCTACGGAGAGGCGGCGCGTTCAATGAACGGACATTGTTCCTGGTTGCAGGGATGTATCTGGTGTGGCGATCCCCGGTTATCCATTTCCACGCTTTACCGACATTATGACCCTTCTTTTGTTACTTTCTACTCCGGTTCTTTTGCCGAGGGAAGTTCGAGCCGGAATGAAGAAGGACTCTACCTTGCCTTTGAATACCTGATGGCTCCTGGTTTAAGAATTTCCATGCAATCGGATCTCTATCAGTTTCCATTTGCCACCTATGGTTCCATGACCCCTTCGATCGGAAAAATGGTGACTTTTCAGGCAGACTACACCCCCCATGCCTCTTACACCCTCTATGTGAAGGTGCGGTTGCATCTGTTGCCTGACAAACAGTCCGGAACAACAGGTATTCCGCTTCAACCGGACCAAATAACCGACAAATACCGGATTCATTGTGAATGGAAAATTGCTGAAGGCATTGGTTTTCGGACCCGTTTAGAGATGGTACGGTTTCGGCAGGATGAAAAGGAGGAATGGGGATGGATGGCCTATCAGGATTTGATCCTTTCGCCTGTTTCCCAGGTACGAACATGGATTCGAATGGCCGGATTTCATACCGATGGGTACAATTCAAGGGTTTTTGCCTACGAGAACGATCTATTGTGGTACTATGCCATACCGGAGTTTCATGGCGTCGGCTTACGCAGCTATCTGAACCTGAAATGGCAACCTTCCGATCTTGTCAGTGCCTATGTCAAAGCCGGCTATACGTGGCGAAAAGGGGCAGAGGCCTTGGGATCCGGCCTGGATGCCACGCCTGGACCCTCCCGGTTTGATGTTCGCATGGAACTGTGTTTCCGGTTTTGAGAAGTGAAAATTTTATCAGTTCGAAATCAGTTACATACAGGGTTGTTCCCATCTTTTAATGGTTAAAAATAGTGAAATGGGATTTCTGATGCGCCATATTGATTAAATTTGCAGCGCCCAAATTGCGGGTATCCGAATTAATAAACCATTTCAAATGCATTCTGTGCACAACTTTGACGATATCCGTCCTTATCGGGATGAGGAATTTCAGACAGTCATTTCCCGGCTTTTAGCGGATCCTGAGTTTAACAAAGTGATGTCTCGTTATTTCCATCAGACTCCTGATGTTTTCGATCAGATGAAATTGGGCATGATGGCAACCCGCAATATTGGTGATTTTCAAGCCAGATTTATTGTCCCGGTGTTGAATCAGATCTTGGTATCTACCTCTCGGGGTTTGACGATTCACGGCCTTGATCACCTGGACAAATCCAAAAGATACCTTTACATTTCCAATCATCGCGACATCATCCTGGATTCTGCCCTGATGAATGTGAAGATGCATGAAAGTGGTTTCAATCCGACCGAAATTGCCATTGGAAGCAACTTGCTGATTTTTCCCTGGATCAATGATCTGGTACGCATCAACCGTTCTTTCATTGTGAAGCGCAATATCCCGGTAAAACAAATGTTGGAAGCATCCCACCTTCTGTCTCATTACATCAGGGAAACCATCGTTAAAGGGAGTGACTCCATCTGGATTGCTCAGCGCGAGGGACGAGCCAAAGATGGCAACGACATGACGCAACCCTCTCTGCTGAAGATGCTGAACATGTCCAACAAAGCTGATTTTGTTGCGGGATTTCAGGATTTGAACATCGTTCCCATGGCCATCTCGTATGAAATTGAGCCCTGCGGCAATGAGAAAGTGGCTGAACTCAAGAAGCGCATGGCGGATCCCAATTTCCATAAAACGGAGAAGGATGACCTCATGAGCATGATGAGCGGATTGAAGAATCAGAAGGGACAGATTCACATACAATTTGGTCAGCCGATTCCAGAATCTGTCTTGAGGCATATTGGATGTGAACCACAGCCCAATGAACGACTCCGCTTGCTGGCAGAATACATTGATACAGAGATTTACAACAGCTACCGGTTGTTTGCCAACAACTTCATTGCTTATGATCTCTACTACCGGACCAACAAATATCAGTCAAGGTATACACTCGAACAAAAGGAGGCTTTTGTAACGCTGACCCATGAGCGACTCCGACTGGTCAATGAGGACATTGACGATGCCATGCAGCTTTGGCTTAACATGTATGCCAATCCGGTATGCAATTTTGAGAAACTGGCTACCGGAACGAAAATGCAAGTTGCAGATTCACTGAAGTAGAAACGGAAGCAGGATTGCCCCAGCCAATAGCAACAGTACCAAATAAGCCAGCGGATTGGCAAAATTTAGGGTATAACCAATCCCCAATCGTTTGGGAACAAAGAGACGTCTGTCCTGTCTGTTCCAATAAATCAACGCCCACTTGTAGTGATCCGGGTCCTGTATGGGATCAATGAAATCTGTCATGCTCAGAGATTGAGCAAATTGTCACTCAGGGCCACCAATGTTTCCTTCTTGTCATTGGTATTCACCAGCACCGAAATGTTGTGCCGGCTTCCACCATAGGAAATCATGCGAATGGGTATGTTCTGAAGTGCCTGGAAGACTTTCATGGCGAATCCTTTCTCCTC
>JAJTBP010000185.1 GCA_021286825.1 Marinilabiliales bacterium
TCGCCGTTGTTTTGGACGATTATGTGCAATCTTTCCCAACCGTTCAAGGTGAAATTCCTGGAGGTCGGACAGAGATCTCAGGTCAGTTTAGCGTTGATGAGGCAAAAGACCTTGCCAACATGCTCAAATCAGGGAAAATGCCTGCTCCTGCCAGAATTGTTCAGGAAGAGATTGTGGGTCCGACCCTTGGTAAAGAATCAATCGTGAGTGGACTTTGGTCGTTTTTCATTGCCTTCCTTCTTGTCTTGGGATACATGTTGTTCTTTTATAGTCGCAAAGCAGGATGGGCCGCAAACGTTGCACTACTTGTCAACCTTTTCTTCCTTGTTGGTATTCTTGCTTCGATGGGAGCGGTACTTACCCTTCCGGGGATCGCTGGTATTGTCCTGACCATGGGTATGGCAGTTGATGCCAATGTGTTGATCAATGAACGTATTGAAGAAGAAGTTCGTGCAGGCAAAGGTCTTCGCCTTGCAGTCAAGGATGGATTTACACACGCCTATTCCGCTATTATTGACGGACAGGTCACCACGCTGTTGACAGGTATTGTGTTGTATGTGTTTGGTACAGGTCCTATCAAAGGATTTGCAACCACCTTGATCATTGGTATCATTACCTCCCTGTTTACCTCCATCTTTATTGCCAGACTTATGTTGGAGAGATGGCTTGACAAAGGCAAAAAAATTACTTTCGTCTCTAAAGCAACTGGAGAATGGCTGCGGCATGTGAATATGCCATTCATTCAGAAAAGGAAAATATTCTACTTTGTCTCAGGAACGCTTATTTCAATTGCTATTCTCTCTATCGTTTTCAAGGGGATGAACTATTCCATTGATTTCAAGGGAGGACGTACCTATGTCGTTCGACTTAATAAAGATGTTAAGGTGGAAGAAGTTTCCAACCAGTTGGCCTCAGTATTTGGAAATGCTCCGGAAGTAAAGACTTTTGGATCGAACAATCAGGTTCGTATCACAACAGATTATCGTATTGCCGAACTTTCAGAGGAGGTTGATGCGGAGGTTGAAGCCAAGCTCTACCAAGGTATGAAACCCTATCTGGATTCGAATGTCAATCAAGAGCAATTTCTCACGCAATATCGGATGAGTTCCCAAAAGGTTGGTCCGACGATTTCTGACGATATCAAGAAGGACGCTGTACTTTCGGTCTTTTTCTCATTGATCATCATCTTCCTCTATATTGCCGTACGATTCCGTAACTGGCAGTTTGGTCTGGGTGGTCTCGTCTCTCTTGCGCACGACGTAATCATTGTGATTGGTCTCTATTCTTTGCTAGACGGACTTCTGCCATTCTCACTCTCGGTTGATATGTCATTTATCGCTGCGATCCTAACTATTATCGGATATTCGATTAATGATACCGTTATCGTCTTTGACCGTATTCGTGAATATGTTAGTTTACATCCGAAACAAGATGCCATGAAGACCTACAACGATGCCATGAACAGTACTTTGCGTCGTACTTTTAGTACTTCCTTGACTGTACTGGTGGTCTTGTTTGCCATCTTCCTTTTTGGTGGAACTTCAATCAAGGGTTTTGTCTTTGCATTGTTGTTCGGTATCCTTTTCGGCACCTATTCCTCTGTATTCGTTGCAACACCTGTAGCATTCGATACACTCATCAGAAGGGAGAAAAAGAAGGCCGAAAAGAAATAATGGATTGGAAATACATAGAAAAACCCGGAAACGAAATTTCCGGGTTTTTTTATGGCTGAATTTGAAATTTCAGGAGCAAAACTTTCAATATTGTTATCTTTGTCCAAATTGTCAAAATCATGTCACATCCATTGTTATTCTTCAGCGGCGGTGAGATCATCATCATCGTCTTCTTTATCCTGCTGCTTTTTGGCGCCGACGCACTTCCGGGTGTGGCCAGGACAGTCGGGAAACTGATGAGCGAGTTTCACAAGGCAACGGATGACATCAAGCGGGAAATCACGGAGCAGACTTCTGACCTCAAGAGTGAGTTAAACAATATGAAAGAGAAGGTTGAAAAGAAGGGTGGTGATTTTTCCCGTAAAATTGAAGATGAATTGAAATAACCGATGCTGGAAGCCCTTGAGATAAAAAAATCCTTCGGCAGTCTGCCTGTGCTGCAGGGTGTATCCCTGACCGTGAAGGCGCAGGAAGTGGTTTCCATCGTGGGAGCAAGCGGTGCTGGCAAGACCACGCTGCTGCAAATTCTTGGTTCCTTGCTGATGCCCGATTCAGGGGAGGTGCGCATCGACGGAGAAAATTTGTTTTCGATGAAAGAAAGGGACCTTGCTGCTTTCCGAAATCAACGCATCGGTTTTGTCTTTCAGTTTCATCATCTGTTGCCGGAATTTACCGCATTCGAAAATGTGTGCATACCGGGATACATTGCCGGTAGAAAATCGGCACTCGTGGAAAAGCGGGCGACTGAGCTTTTCGATATCCTGGATATGAAAGGTCGAATGGATCACAAGCCTTCCCAATTGTCGGGGGGCGAGAAACAGCGGGTGGCCATCGCCCGGGCCTTGATCAACAACCCTTCCGTAATCCTCGCCGATGAACGTTCCGGGAATCGGGATTCCCACAATCAGGAGGAACTCTACCGACTCTTTTTTTCATTACGGGAGCAATTCGGCCATACCTTTGTGATCGTTACCCACGACGACCAGTTTGCGCGCACAGCAGACAGGATGATTCGTCTCAGGGACGGTATCATCCACGAAACATAGCCTCTGTTTTTTCCTTCCACACCGAAAAAGGATCCCAAATCACCCTGGCATGGGCAACAACTGGTTTCGCTTCAAACAGTTTACGATTGAACAGGAAAAGGCGGCCCTGAAGGTGGGGACGGATGGCGTTTTGTTGGGTGCCTGGACTCCCTTGGATGCTGCCCGAACTGTTTTGGATGTCGGATCGGGAACCGGGCTCATTGCGTTGATGCTGGCCCAGCGATCCCCGGAGATAATTTGCGATGCCATTGAGTTGGATCTACCCTCGGCAGAAGAGGCGGCCAGAAATTTTGCAAATGCTCCCTCGCGGGATCGGCTGGCCATCCATTGTGGCGATTTCAACCATTTTGCCTCGATCTGCGGCAAAAAGTATGACCTGATTGTCAGCAATCCTCCATTTTTTTCCAAGGCCATCAAATCCGACAATCCGGCCGTATCGCTGGCCAGGCATGACGATGCCCTCTCTTTTTCTCAATTGCTTGCCGGTTCGAAGCGGTTGTTGGGATCCAGTGGGCGTCTGGCGGTCATCCTGCCCTCTGCCTCATTCGATGAATTCAGGGAACTGGCCCGGTTGGATGGATTTTACCTGAAGCACAAAACGGGTGTAGTGCCTGTGCGTGGTGGTGCAGAAAAAAGGATCATGCTGGAATATTCGGTTGTACCCTGTTATCCCGATCTTGACCAGTTGGTCCTCCGCGAAGCCGATCGTCAGTATACCACCGAATACATGGCACTAACGGCCGATTTCTACCTCAGTTTCTGATTCCCCCTGCACGACTGAGCTCCTGTTGCCTGAGGCGCTTTCCAAGGCAGCATTCCATTCCCTGATGGGATTTGAATGGGTCTGCTGTTGAAAGTCGGCCAATCCATCCCGGGGTTAACAACACTTTGGCGCGGTTGAAACAAGGGACGCTATTTCCGGTTTTATTCCGGGAAGGGTGGGGGGTGAATTTGCGGAAGGAATGCTTCGCAGGATCGCAGGTCAAACAAAGAATGTTGGAAGGGAAAGATCGGGCTTCCTCTTTTTTTTTGTAGTTTAGTCCGGAATCAATCAATTTTCACAACAAACCATGGAATGGATGGCAACCCTCACAAATGTAAATATATGGGCCGTGCTGCTCGCCGGTTTTGCATACTTGCTCATCGGGGCACTTTGGTATTCACCGCTCCTGTTTGGGAAGCAGTGGATCCGGTTGAACAATTTTACCGAGGCTGATTTAAAGGGAAACAAACCCATGTGGATGATCACGCTCGTCAGCTTCATATCCGGGATCCTGATCTCCTATGTGATCTCGATTCCGCTTGGTCCCCATTCGAATGGCACATTTGGAGCACTCATCGGATTTATCATTGCCGTCTTCTGGATATCGACCTCCAAATTGACGTCTGTTTTGTTTGAGAATAAACCTTTCAAGCTTTACCTGATCCATGCGGGGTTTGATGTGGTTGCCTTCATGGTGATGGGATCGATTGTCGGTTATTGGCGCTAAATTTAAAGGTTATGGTCAAAAAAATGTTGTGGCTGGTTCTCTTCACGCTGGCATTTTCAGGTGTTCAGGCGCAGACGTTGTCGCCCTCCGCAAAAGTCAGCTTGTTGATTTGTGCCCCCGGCGATGAGATTTATTCCTATTTTGGCCATGCAGCGATCCGCGTCAGCGATCCTTCGGCAGCATTGGATATTGTCTTCAACTATGGGGTCTTTGATTTTACGGCTCCCCATTTTATCTGGCGTTTTGCCAAGGGGGAGACCGATTATCTGCTGGTTGGGATGCGGATGGATACCTTCCTGATGGAGTACAAGGAAGAGAAGCGGAAGGTGGTGGAATATCCCTTGCTGTTGACCCAGCAGGAAAAGGAGACCATTTTCCAGGCATTGGTGATCAACAATCTTCCGCAGAACCGGATGTACCGATATTCTCACTTTGCCGACAACTGTTCGACCCGTCTGCGTGACCAGATTGAACGGGCGACTGCCGGCAAGCTTCAATATGACAAGAGTGGAGACCAGGTGATGACCTTTCGGAATCTGATCGACTGCTATGTGGAGGACAACAGTTGGAGTGGTCTCGGCATCAAGCTGGCCCTGGGTATACCGACGGATGCCCGGGCTGATTTCTCCCAAAAGATGTTTATACCCGATTACCTCGGACAGGCCATGCTTGGGGCGCATGTGGTCCGTGAGGGTGTCGTTACACACTTGGCTTTGCCTGCAGTGACGGTATTGGAAGAACCACCCATCGGACATCCCTTTTCATTGCTTTCACCGGGAGTCATCCTGCTTCTGGTATTTGTGGTCATTTTGTGGCTGAGCTGGAAGGAATGGAAGAGCGGTCGTCCCTACCATTGGTTGGATCTTTTGGTTTTCATGGCTTTTGGCGTGGCCGGATTGATCCTGGCCTTTACCACCTTCATCTCGGTGATGCCTTCGACGAAATGGAACCTGAATTTGATCTGGGCCTCACCCATCCATTTTCTCCTCGCTCTGCTCTGGATGGTCACTTCCTTGCGGAAATACCTGAAAGCGTACGTGGTTTTCAGTTTTTGGGTGACCTTCCTGTTTCTGGTCTCCATGGGTTTTCTACCGCAGACCTTTCACTGGCTGGTTGTTCCGCTCTGTCTGATCTGGCTGGTGCGCACCGGTCTGATCATGCAAAGGGAGGGAATCCGCTTTTTCCCCTTTCTGCCTGTCAAAGGTTGAAAACGGGAGGTGGGCTGATGGAAAAACGGTGGCTGAGCGCGGCGATCCCCCGAAATTTTTAACTTTACCTAAACTATCAAGAGAATCTGGTGGCAACATCCGAAAACAAATATGTCGAGACGCCGTTGATGAAGCAGTATTATGCTGTCAAAAACAAATACCCCGATGCCGTTTTGCTTTTCAGGGTAGGCGATTTTTATGAGACCTTCGGGGAGGATGCCATCAAAGCCTCAGAAATTTGTGGCATAACACTCACGCGGCGGGCCAATGGATCGGCGAGTTTCGTTGAGCTGGCCGGTTTTCCCTATCATGCGTTGGATACCTATCTTCCCAAGCTGGTCAGGGCTGGTCAGCGGGTGGCCATCTGTGAGCAACTGGAAGATCCCAAGCTGACCAAGACCATCGTTAAAAGAGGCATCACAGAATTGGTTACGCCCGGCGTTTCGCTGAATGATCAAGTATTGGAACACCGGGAGAACAATTTTCTGGCTTCGGTCCATATGGAAAAGACAGCGGCAGGGGTGGCCTTTTTGGATATATCGACGGGTGAGTTCATTACAGCGCAGGGCTCCTTTGAGTATGTTGACAAGTTGCTGAACAGTTTTCAGCCCAAGGAGGTGCTTTTCCAAAAGGGCAAGGAGAAGCTTTTTTCAGAACTGTTTGGCAACCGTTTCTATACCTACCGGCTGGATGACTGGGTCTATTCGGTTGATGCGGCCCATGACCGGCTGCTTCGTCATTTCGAGACGGTGAACCTGAAGGGTTTTGGGGTCCAGTCGCTCGAAATGGGAATCCTTGCTGCCGGTGCCATCCTTTGTTACCTGGAAATAACGCAACACAGTCAGGTGAGTCACATCACCTCTCTTTCTCGGATCGAAGAAGATCAATATGTATGGCTTGACCGGTTTACCCTTCGCAACCTGGAACTTTTCCAGTCGATTCATGAAGGAGCCAGGACGCTGATTGATGTGTTGGACAGAACTTTGTCCCCGATGGGTGCCCGGCTGTTGAAGCGGTGGCTGGCCCTTCCGCTGAAGGATGTCCAGAAGATCTCGGAGCGACAGGATGTGGTGGAATATTTCGTTTCAAATCCCGGGGTTCGGGAAGAGATGGGTGGCCATCTTCATGGCATTGGTGATCTGGAGCGAATCCTGGCCAAGGTGTCGGCGGGGAGGGTCAATCCCAGGGAAATGGTACAGTTAAGTCATTCCCTGCTCTCGATCGGAAAGTCGAAGGAACTTTGTGAGCGGTCGGGCCATGCCGTGTTGGTACGCATGGGTGAACAGCTCAATCCCTGTGTATCCTTGTGCAACCGGATTGGCAGGGAGCTGGTTCCGGATCCACCGGTGATGCTTTCGAAGGGATTTGCCATCGCCCAAGGGGTGTCGGAAGAGTTGGATGAGCTTCGGGAGTTGGCCTTCTCCGGTAAGGATTATCTGCGGCGATTGCAGGAACGTGAAAGCCAACGAACCGGCATCTCCTCCCTCAAGGTCTCCTACAACAATGTTTTCGGTTATTACATGGAGGTGAGAAATGTCCACAAAGACAAAGTGCCCCC
>JAJTBP010000186.1 GCA_021286825.1 Marinilabiliales bacterium
GAAATTCTCCTTAAAGCGAGTGAGGAGCTTAAAATTAATCCCAAAGATCTGGAGGCCTATACCAAAGCAGAAGAAATGGGTATGATTCAAGATTTGGTCGCCTCCTTCACTGAAACTTACCACATCAGAACTGCACGAATAAAAAAGGTAATTCATGATGTAATCCAAAACCTTCCTTCCAATGGTTATGTTGTGATCGTAGGGCGAGGTGGAGGTACAATTGCATGGGATCATCCCAAGGCCCTTCATTTAAGTCTGGAGGCACCACTTTCCTGGAAGTCGCATGTGATAAGTTTGCAAAAAGGAATTTCCACAGCTGAAGCAAGGAAATTTGTTTTGGAACGGGACCGTCAGCGTATGAGGTTTCGTGAAGCTTACCGTACAAAGTATGCTGACGAGATTTATTATGATCTTAAGCTGAACTGCAAAGTACTTTCCGAGGAACAGATCGCATCCCTTGCTTTGGCAGCCGCTGAGATTAAAAAAATTTTCTGATGTATGGCAAAATCTGATCATCCGCTGGATTACCTCCGAACTTATTCCAAATACATGGGAATGGTGTTTCAGACGATTGTGCTCATTCTACTCGGTGGGTTTGGGGGTAAAGCTCTGGATGAAAGATTTCGTCCTGGGTCCAATCTTTTTACTGTAGTGTTTGTTTTGCTAACTACTTTTCTTTCTTTTTACCTTTTCATACGTCAAATCATCTCAAAGAAATAACAACAAGTGTAATGGGAATCGATCTATCCTCTCAAAAAAGAAATTTTATAAAAAATTTTAGCTGGTTTTGTCTGACTATTGCCACTGGATCGGCATTGATCTTTTTTCTTTTTTTTCGTGATGCATACTTCTCATTGTTTCCATTGCAATTCTTATTGATTGCGATGGTAACCTTGTTGAGTCATTTCAAGATTATGAATGCTCACGCGCACAACGCGCGAAGGTTTGGTACGGCTTTCATGTCAACCATGTCTCTCAAGTTTTTAATCTACATTATCTTCTTATTGATTGGGTTATGGATAGACAAACGGGGAGCGGTTCCATTTGTCATTTCGTTTCTATCCCTTTATTTGATATTTACCATTTACGAAGTAAGAATGATTTCGAATTTTTTAAGAAAAAATCCAAATTCTTCAAATTAATAATTTAAATTTGGCACACAAAAATTCCGAGATGCTTAAAGTTTTTAGGATATCCACACTTATATTATTCTGGCTGACCGTTTCAATATCAGGCTATTCCAATAATTCTCCATCTGAAAAACAGGGTGAGTCCACCGTTGAGAAATTCAACGCCAGTAAGCTCATCATGGAACACATAGCCGATTCCTATGAATGGCACATTGCCACCATAGGTAATTTCCATCTTAGCCTTCCGTTGCCAGTCTTGGTTTACAGTCAGCAATCCGGTTTTCATTGTTTCTCTTCTTCCAAGTTTCACCATGGACAGGAAAGTTATCAGGGATTCCAAATAGGAGCGGAGGGATCCAAGTATGCGGGTAAAATCATTGAAACGGGAAAAGATGGGTCGGAAGTCCGTCCAATTGATATTTCTATTACGAAGAACGTAGCCTCTCTCTTTACCAGTATTGTCATTTTGTTGGTCATCTTCCTTTCAATTGCCAAAAGGTACAAGGAAGGATTTGACAGGGCCCCAAAAGGACTTCAGAGTTGGATTGAACCCATAGTTCTTTTTATTCGGGACGATGTGGTCAAAGCCTCGATTGGGGAGGAGAAATATCTTCGTTATTTACCTTATCTTTTAACTGTCTTCTTTTTCATCTTACTCAACAATCTTATGGGATTGGTTCCGATCCTTCCAGGTGGAGCAAATCTTACGGGTAACATAGCAGTCACCATGATATTGGCATTGTTTACTTTTGCCACCATCTCTTTTAGTGGGACAAAAGATTATTACATGCACATTGTCAATGCCCCTGGTATTCCCTGGTGGCTGAAATTGCCTGTCCCGTTGATGCCCATCGTTGAAATAATGGGTGTCTTTACAAAACCGTTTGTCTTGATGGTGCGACTTTTTGCCAACATAACGGCAGGACACATCATCGCCCTTGGATTCTATAGTCTTATTTTCATCTTTGGAGAGAAAAGCGTTTATGCAGGATATGGCGTTTCTGTAGTTTCCATCCTTTTTACCATTTTCATGGGGCTATTGGAACTGTTGGTTGCTTTTATTCAGGCTTACGTCTTTACACTGCTTTCTGCATTGTACATTGGGATGGCACTTGAAAGGCATGAAAGTCATGAAGGACATTTGGAGAATAGTCATTAAATTATTGATATTTAAACATTTAATTATTTTTTAAATTCATTGATATGCTTACTTTAGGAGTGATTTTAGAAGTTGTTGCCAATGTTGCATTGGCAAAGTTGGGCGCAGGAATTGGTGCAGGTCTTGCAGCAATTGGTGCTGGAATTGGTATTGGTAGAATTGGGGGAGGTGCAGTTGAATCGATTGCCCGTCAACCTGAAGCTTCCGGTGATATTCGTTCCAACATGATTGTATCAGCAGCTTTGATTGAAGGAGCAGCTTTCTTTGCTATGGTTATCTGCTTCCTCATTTTGTTTGTCTGATCTTCATTTAGGATCTCTATTTTTCTATAATCAATTTAAATTTTTTGTCCTATGGGTTTGGTAACACCGGAATTTGGTCTGTTGTTCTGGATGGTAGTTTCTTTTTCCATTCTTTTGTGGTTGTTGGGCAAATATGCCTGGAAACCAATCCTGAATGCTTTGTCGGCAAGGGAAGATTCTATCGAAAAGGCACTTCGCTCAGCAGAATTGGCAAAGAGTGAAATGCTTAAACTACAGGCAGGCAATGAAAAATTGTTGAAGGAGGCCATGCTTGAGAGGGAGAAAATTGTAAAAGAAGCGCGGGAACTGAAAGATTCAATCATTCGTGATGCAAAGAATCAGGCTTCTCTTGAAGCAGCTAAAGTTCTTGAGGATGCTAAAGCCGCCATTTCAAGAGAGCGAGCAGAAGCAGTAGAGGAGATGAAATCGGTCATTTCTTCTTTTTCGCTTGAGATTGCAGAAACGATTTTGAAAGAAAAACTTTCTTCAGATCAGAAACAAAAAGAGATTGTTAACAGATATCTGGAAAATGTCAAATTGAATTAATTCCCAGTTGGGAGCTGTTGCAACCTTTTTAAAACAACAACATTGAACGAGAGTAAAATTTCGGTTAGATATCCCAAGGCATTCTTTTCACTGTCAGTAGAGAAAAACTTATCTGTTGCAGTTAAAAAGGACGTTGATACGTTGTTGCACCTGTTTGAAACCCAACCAGGATTTAAAGCACTGCTTGCCAGTCCTGTACTTCCAGCCAGTGCGAAAAAATCCTTTGTTGACAAGGTTTTTAAGGAGCAATTTCACGCAATGACAATAGATTTTCTCCATTTGTTGCTAAAGAATGGCAGAGAGATCTATTTGTTTGAAATCTGTTTGAATTTCAATCGATTGTATAGCTTACAGACAGGTGTAAAATTTGCTCAACTGACAACGGCAGTTGCATTGGATAAGATCCAGTTGGATCAGTTTAGTGACATCATTCAGCAAATGTTTGGAAGTAAGGCGGAAGTGAATTCCAAAGTTGATCCTTCCATTTTAGGCGGATTTGTGCTGAAGGTTGATGATCAGCAAATGGATGCTTCCGTATCTACGCAGTTGCGAAGAATGAAAAGGGAAATGGTTAATGTTATAAAAAATTAAATAGAAGATTATGGCTGGATTAAAACCTGCTGAAGTATCTGAAATTTTAAAACAGCAACTCGATGGCTTCAAGACTGCATCTGAGTTTGAAGAAGTTGGGACTGTTTTGCAGGTAGGCGATGGAATTGCCAGGGTATATGGTCTTTCAAATGTGCAATCGAACGAAATGGTTGAGTTTGATTGTGGCGTCATGGGGATCGTGTTAAATCTGGAGGAGGACAATGTGGGTTGTGTTTTGTTAGGGCCTTCTGAGAAAATCAAAGAGGGTGATGGCGTTAAAAGATCCAATAAAATTGCCTCCATTCGGGTTGGTCATGGACTTCTTGGAAGAGTAATCAATACTTTGGGTGAACCAGTGGATGGAAAAGGTCCGATCTCAGGTGAATTATATGAAATGCCTTTTGAACGGAAAGCTCCTGGTGTGATTTACCGTCAACCTGTTAATGAACCCCTTCAAACTGGTATTAAGGCAATTGACTCGATGATCCCCATTGGAAGAGGACAGCGAGAACTGATCATTGGTGACCGGCAAACGGGTAAAACGACCATCGCTATCGACACCATTATCAATCAAAAGGAATTCTTTAAAAAGGGAAATCCAGTTTATTGTATATATGTTGCCATTGGCCAAAAAGGTTCCACAGTAGCCAACATTGCCAAAACACTACAGGAGCACGGAGCGATGGATTATACTGTAATCGTAATGTCTACGGCTTCGGATCCGGCTGCTTTACAGTTTTATGCACCATTCGCCGGAGCGGCTATTGGAGAATTTTTCCGCGACTGTGGTTATCCGGCTCTGATTGTTTATGATGATTTGTCAAAGCAGGCAGTTTCTTACCGGGAAGTTTCACTTTTGCTTCGTAGGCCTCCAGGTCGTGAAGCTTATCCAGGCGACATTTTCTATCTTCATTCCAGATTGCTTGAGAGAGCTGCCAAGATCAACAATACCGAGGATGTAGCCAAAAACATGAATGACATTCCTGAATCCATTCGTCATCTGGTAAAAGGAGGAGGATCCTTGACAGCATTACCGATCATTGAAACACAGGATGGAGACGTTTCTGCTTACATTCCGACCAATGTGATCTCCATTACGGACGGTCAGATTTTTTTGGAATCCAATCTTTTTAATGCAGGGATCAGGCCTGCTATCAATGTTGGTATTTCAGTGTCACGTGTTGGAGGAAATGCCCAGATTAAGGCCATGAAAAAGGTTGCCGGTACGTTGAAACTGGCTCAGGCAGAGTACCGTGAACTGGAAGCCTTTGCTAAATTTGGTTCTGATCTGGATGCCGCTACGAAAGCTGTTCTTGAAAAAGGGTCTAAGAATGTTGAGATTTTGAAGCAGGGAAGTGCATCTCCGATGACTGTTGAAGAACAGATTTCGATCTTGTATTGCGGAACACAAGGACTTCTGATGGAAGTACCAACGGATAAGATACGTGATTTCGAAAAAGATTTTCTTCAATTGTTATCTGCCAAATATCCCGATACACTGGCTCAATTAAACAAAGGCATCCTCAATGATGAGATTACGCATGCATTGGAAGAAGCTGCCAAGAAAACAGTTCAGAATTTTGTTTTCTAATTGATTCATTGAATATTATACAGGCGAGATGGCGAATTTAAAAGAAATGCGGCTTCGAATTGTCTCTGTGAAGTCGACACAACAGGTGACAAGAGCCATGAAAATGGTCTCTGCTGCCAAATTGCGGAAAGCGCAAGATGCCATTCTCCAAATGAGACCCTACGCAGAAAAATTGCATGATATATTGGTCAATTTAACTGATCAGGCGGGAGCTGTGGATTTTCAAAATCCCTATGCAGCTCACAATGAGACCAAAAGAGTCTTAATTGTTGCCATTACATCCAATAGGGGTCTTTGCGGGGGATTCAATGCCAATGTTGTAAAAAAAACGGAGGAACTTATAAAGAACGAATACGAAAATCTTTATCAGAAAGATGCTGTTGACATTTTGGCAATTGGTAAGAAAGGCGCAGATGGTTTGAAGTCGAAAAAAATTCGGGGAGTCAAGAATCTTCACGAACTCTATGATGGCTTGACTTTCACCAGTGCAGAGAAGGTAGCCGGTGATCTGATGCAGGCTTATTCGCAAGGAACTTATGATCGCATTGATTTGATCTACAATCAGTTCAAAAATGCAGCAATGCAAAGATTGGTGGTTGAGCAGTTTCTACCGGTTCGATTGAATGAGGTTGGAATGGAATCCACTGATTCACATCGTTTTTTTAACAATTATTTCTTTGAACCGGATGTCATGGAAATCATGAATACCGTGATACCCAAATCGCTCCAGACCCAATTCTATAAGGCTTTGCTTGATTCATTGGCTTCTGAACACGGGGCACGAATGACAGCTATGCATAAAGCAACAGACAACGCTGCAGAATTGGTCCGCAATCTCAACCTGCAATACAACAAAGCAAGGCAATCATCAATTACGGATGAAATTCTTGAGATTGTGAGTGGAGCAAATGCTTTAAGTTCTTAAAATTCAGAGTTTTAGTTCGTCTGATAAGAAAGTGTAACTGAAAATATTTCTAATATTTATAAAAATGTCTCAAGTCACAGGAAAAATCATACAGGTCATCGGACCAGTGGTGGATGTGAGTTTTGAAGAAGATAGTTCAAAACTTCCTAAGATTTATGATGCCTTGGAAGTCACAAGATCCAATGGTCAGATTCTGGTACTGGAATGTGAACAGCACATTGGCGAGCATACTGTTCGCACAATAGCGATGGACTCAACTGACGGACTTTCCAGGGGTATGAGTGTTGTTGCAACTGGTCGGGCTATTTCCATGCCAACAGGAGATCAAATCAAAGGTCGATTGCTGAATGTGATAGGCGAAGGCATTGATGGAATTGGTTTTCTTCCCAAGGAACAATCCTACGAAATTCATAACCAACCCCCAAAGTACAAGGATCTTTCGACCGACCAGGAGATTTTATTCACTGGAATCAAGGTGATCGACCTTTTGGAACCTTATTCAAAAGGTGGTAAAATTGGTCTCTTTGGTGGAGCAGGAGTTGGTAAAACGGTGTTGATCATGGAATTAATCAATAACGTTGCAAAAAAATACGGGGGTCAGACTGTTTTTGCCGGCGTTGGAGAGCGTACACGTGAAGGAAATGATTTGTTGCGCGAGATGATTGAGTCTGGCGTTATTACATATGGTGAGGCATTCAAAGAAGATATGGCCAATGGCGGATGGAATTT
>JAJTBP010000187.1 GCA_021286825.1 Marinilabiliales bacterium
ACACCGGTTGGCTGACCACCAACCCTGCAAATCAGCAAAACTGGCTGGCTTGCATCACGGAACTCATCGACCAGTATCATCCAGACCTGCTCTATTCGGATAGCGAGTTACCCTTCGGGGAGGTTGGCCGTAACATGCTGGCGCACTACTACAACCAGGATCTCGACTCGCACAAAGGAAAACTGGAAGCGGTCTACACCTGCAAGCTGAGACCTTCGGAAGGGAGATGGGTGCAGGATCTTGAAAGGGGAGCCATGGATTCAATCAGTCCTTATCCCTGGCAAACAGACACTTCTATTGGGGATTGGTATTATCGCACCGGTCAGAAATACATGACCGGCGCTCAGGTGATTCAGATGCTTGTCGACATCGTCAGCAAAAACGGAAACCTGCTGCTCAATGTCGTTCAGACACCCGAAGGGGACCTGGAACCCGATGTGTTGAACATCCTGAATGAGATAGCCGAATGGATTCCTGCCAATGGAGAAGCCATCTACGGAACGCGACCGTGGAAAATCTATGGGGAAGGTCCTGCCATCCAGAAGAACCGCGAAAAGGGCACTTTTGGTGGGGTTAAGGATGTAAGACCTTATGTGGCTGAAGACATCCGGTTTACCCTCAAAGGAAAAACCCTCTATGCCTTTTGCATGGGCCTGCCGGAAAAGGATGTGAGGATTGCCTCCCTGGGAACGCAATCCGCTCTTACGCCTGGGAAGGTTGCTTCGGTAAGCATGCTTGGAAACAAGGAGAAACTTTCCTGGAAACAGGAGGCCGACGGACTGGTCATCACAAAGCCTGATCATCTTCCCTCTTATCCAGTTGTCACCTTTAAAATAGAATTCAGATAAATTGCCGTTATCTTTGCAAAAAATTTGCAAACATGATTGACACGATTCTGAACCACAGAACCATTCGAAAATATACCGATCAGGAGTTGCCCGATTCCCTGCTAAACCGAATTCTGGAAGCTGGATGCCGAGCCTCAACAACCGGCAATATGCAGGTTTACAGCATTATCATTAGCCGGGATGTGGAAATGAAACAGAAGTTGGCCGGTTGCCATTTCAACCAACCCATGGTTGTTCAGGCGCCGGTGGTGCTCACCTTTTGTGCCGACTTCAACCGGTTCAACCAATGGTGCAGGATTTCAAAGGCAGAACCCGGATACGACAATTTCTTGTCCTTTACGACGGCTGCCATCGATGCCTTGCTGGTGGCTCAAAATGTTTGCCTGGCCGCCGAGGCATCCGGGTTGGGGATTTGCTACCTGGGGACAACGACCTATCTGGCCGGAAAAATCATCGATTTGCTGGAATTGCCCGTAGGAGTGGTGCCGATCACCACCGTCACCCTGGGATATCCGGCAGAGATGCCTGAGCTAACCGACAGGCTACCCCTCGAAGCAGTCATTCATCAGGAAAAATACCAGGACTACACCCGTGAATCCATTCGGGCTTTTTATGCCGAGAAGGAGTCCATGCCTGCTTACAGGAAGTTTGTGGAGGAAAACAACAAAGAGACATTGGCTCAGGTTTTTACGGATGTCCGATACAAAAAGCAAGACAATCTGACCTTTTCTGCGATGCTGCTTGAAGTGTTGCAGAAGCAGGGTTTCATGAACCATCATTGAGGCAATTATGAAGACCTATTACAGGCTAGCACCCGGATTCGAATCCCTTGAACCCTTCGTGAAGGATCTTCCTGCCATTTTTCCTGTACGTGGAGAAACCATCTTCCTGGACAGAAATGAGGTGAAGGTTTTTCACGAAGGGGGATATGCCTTGAATGTCAAATCCTTCAAGCTTCCCAACTTCATCAATCGGTTTGTTTATGTTTATTTCAGGGGATCCAAGGCGGCACGCTCTTTTGCCAACGCCTGCCGTTTCCTGGATGCCGGAGCCGCCACACCGATCCCGGTAGGTTATCTTGAAAGAACCCATGGGGGGAGATTGCAGGACAGCTATTACATCTCCCTGCAATATGACCATGACTTTACCCTGCGGGATGTATTGAACGGATTGATCCCCGACAAGGAGCGAATTTTGTTGGAGTTTGTCCGGTTTACCTGGCAACACCTGCACAAGGCCGGCATTTATCATCTGGATTACTCTCCAGGCAATACCTTGATCCGCAAAACGGATGATCACTACAGTTTTGCGGTGGTTGACCTCAACCGGATGAAGTTCTTTCCGGTTGGCTTTGAAATGGGGATTCGTAATTTCAGACAGCTGGATACCGATACCGAAACGATACGTTTGATTGCCACAACCTATGCAGCGTTATGTGGCGAGTCGCCGGAAAAAGCCATTGCGATCCTGTTGGAATACGACAGAAAAAACAAGGCTTTTCGGAAACGGAAAGGAGATTTCAAAGCTTTTCTGGGCAGAGACACCGACGACTGACAGGGTTATTCTCCGCTTTTTGCCTTGGGAGTCAGCACATTCAGGTCGGCGAGTCGTTTGTATACATCTTCTGCCTTGATCAGTTCCATACATTTCAAGGTAGGATGAATGCAGGGTTTGCCGCCAAAGACGGAACAGGGACGGCAGGACAGAATGCCTTCCGGTGGTTGGATGTGATATTCTGCCGGTTGTCCGATGGCTGAAAATCCAAAGGCAGGATGGGTCCCTCCCCAGATGGACAGTGTCCGGATACCCGAGAGTGAGGCCAGGTGCATGTTGGAGGAGTCCATGGCAATCATCAGATCCAACATGCGGATCATGGCGATCTCCTCCGAAAGGGTAAACTTTCCGGCTATCAGGTGGATGTTCTCCGCATGTTCCTCCAGTTGTTTCAACAAGCGGATCTCCTTCTCACCCCCACCAAAAAGGAAAAAGACAGCCTTGTGTTGCGCATTGATGAGCGATATCAGTTGTTTGAAATTGTCCAATCCCCAGATTTTGGGCTCCGTATTGGCAAAGGGAGACAATCCAATCTTCAGCATCCCTTTTTCCGGAATCTTTCCAAGCAGATAACTGCGGGCATTTTGAAAGGCCTCGGTGGAATAGTCGATGTAAGGGGCTTTGCCAATGGATGTCAAAATTCCCGCTTTTTCAAAGACATCCACATAGCGTTGCATGGAATGTTTCAGGAATCGGATCTTCTTGGTCCGTATCAATCGGTTCTTTTCCCCTCTGCCTTTGTTGATGGTGAAAACGGGTGTGCCTGACAACCGGAACAAGGTGGTGACCACGTAGGTGCGCAGCACCGCATGCAGATCGACTACCTGTTCAAATGGTCCGTACTTTTTGAGATCCCGGTACAATCGCACCAAACCGCGAAAACCCTGGTGCTTTCCATCCAGCTTCGGGAAGTACAGCTTTAGACGGGGGATACCAAAGAAAAAGGGAGCAAAAAACTGTTTCGTTACAAGCGTGATGTGCAGGTCAGGGTCCGATTCAAGGACACTGCGCAAAACTGGAACCGTCAGGGCAACATCGCCCATGGCAGAAAGTCGGAAAACCAGAATTTTCTTCATGGAATTTGCTTGGTACAAGGGTCATGCTTCAGGCCAATCGGGCAGTGAAGGCCTTCTCTGGCATGATTTCTGCGATATCTTATTTGTACTCTTCGTAACTTTTGACCTCAAAAAGTTTGGAGCCGGTCAGTTCATTGATCTTCTTCTTTACCTCAGACCTGTCGTCATTGATAAAATAGACTGAGCGGGCTGTCTCAACAAAATCCGGGCCGAAATCCTTTACCCTTTCCAGATCTCGGATATGGTCCTCGATTTCCCAGAGCCGGGTATTGATTTCATACAGTTGACGGTATAGGGGATGAGTTTTGTCCAGGATATTTTTCATGGCATCACTCAACACCTCATACTCTTCCTTCACCTTAACCAGTTTCGATGGGTCACTGATTCTTTCGAGCTTGATCTCAATGATGGTCAGCTTGTCAGCGATCTCTCCGTTGGAAACTTCAATCTTCATAACAACAAATTTTTCGCAAAGTTAGCAATTAATCCGATCCCAATTCCTTGCGAAAGTCATGGCTCCCGGTAAACATCGCGGGCCGATCCCTGGGCGGTAGGCATGATCAGCAGGTCATCAATGTTAACATGGGGAGGTCGGGTAATCATGAACAGGATGGTCTCGGCAATGTCGGTTGCATAAAGGGGCGTAACACCCTTGTAGACAGTCTTGGCCTTCTCATGGTCTCCTTTGAAACGAACATTCGAAAACTCAGTGTCTACCATTCCCGGGGCAATGGAGCTGACCTTGATGCCAAAAGGAAGCAATTCGATCCGTTGCGCATGGGCAATGGCTTGTACCGCATGTTTGGTGGCACAGTAGACCCCTCCGTTGGGATAGGCCTCCTTGCCGGCTATGGAAGATAAATGAATGATGTGACCACTCTTTCGCGCCTTCATCCAGGGGGTGACGATCCGTGTCACGTAAAGCAATCCTTTGACGTTGGTGTTGATCATTCGTTCCCAATCCTCTACCTCGCCGTTGTCAACCGTGTCCAGCCCTACGGCCAAACCTGCATTGTTGATAAGTACATCGACTTCCTTCCATCCGGAGATAAGCGAATTCAGCGAGGCACTGACCTGCTCAGGATCTGTCACATCAAAACAGAGCAGGAGGCACCTGACCTTGTGGTTGGCATTGATCTCATGCTCCAGGTCAACCAGTCGTCTGTTCCTTCGGCCTGTCAGTATCAGATCATATCCGTTGGCTGCCAGCAATCGGGCTGTGGCGGCGCCGATGCCCGAGGTAGCACCGGTAATCAAAGCAATTTTTGACATCTTCAATTGATTTAGGAAGCTAAATATAGGAAAATCGGTGGTTCGTACGGATCTGTAGTCACAAATTTCATAGGGAAGTCAGGAATGATCCCCAGAAAGGCCACATTTCAAATTAGGATAGGAGCATATCACTGAATCAATTATCTTTGTTCTTTAAACTTGGTAGACATGAACGAAAATCATACGCAACCCTTTACCATAGATCAGATTGCCGAACCGGAAGACATTCAGGGAGTCATCTACTCCATGCTGGCCATTCCGCACCTTTCGACGGTCAATATCTTCAACGATTATGCAGCACCCGAACTGGATCCTTCGCAGGTGGGCGATAACGGGGACGATTCCGGCATCTTTCAGTTGGATGAAGATGAAAAACTCTATTCACTCACCATCTATGCAGACCACAAACGGCTTGCCGTGGATCCTTTCGGTGCAGCCCAGATCCTGGTAACCAAGGCCGTGAGAAGACTCATCTGCTACGGAGCAGAACCCGTCTCCATCAGTAGTTTTATGAACCACGTCGAGTTCGCGAATCCCATCGCCCAAGAGATGGTAATGGCTGCACGGCTTGGCCTGGATGCCGCTGCCAAGAGTTTTGGACTGAAATTTTCCCAGCGCAAACTGCATTATGACTATTCAGAAGATGGGGGATTCGTGCCACCCACGCTGATCATCAGCCTCTTTGGGAAGCTCAAGAGCCGCGACAGACTCCTCTTGCCGAAATTTCGCAAGAAAAGTGACAATCTGCTGCTGGTAGGGCGTTCACAGAACGACATCAATGCCTCGGAATACCTCGATTCCTATCATGAGGTGAAAGAATGGCCCCTCATGAAGTTCAGCCTTTCAACCGAAACCAAGCTGATGGAGATCATGAAGGAGGTGATCAAACAGGATCTGGTCATTTCTGCCAGTCCGGTAGGTATCGGCGGGTTGTTTTTCAGTCTTTTGCGGAATGCTCTGCCCAATGACCTGGGTTTCGACATCACCACGGATGCAGAAATACGAACCGATGCCTTCCTGTTCGGAGAATCGATGGGTCGATATGTCGTCAGCGTTTCCAAAGAGAAAGAAGATGATTTTGTGGATTACCTCTTCGACAGGAAAATCCCGGTGATGACGCTGGGCCATGTGACCAAGGGTGAAATCAGGATCGATGACCAGTCGATGGGTTTTGTTGACAAGGGATTGGTAAGCGAAACTTTAGACGATTCGGATGAGTGAGATAAAACCATATCGCGACTCTGACGCAGGGAAGAAGGAGCAGATTGCCTCCATGTTCAACTCGATTGCACCCAAATATGACCTGCTGAACCATACCCTTTCGTTTGGAATCGATCATTCCTGGAGAAAAAAAGCCATTCGGCTGATCGCTGGGCGTAAACCTGCGCTACTGCTCGACGTTGCTACCGGAACCGGAGATTTTGCCATCGCAGCTTTACGCAGCGGAGCACAAAAGATCATTGGCATCGATATCTCCACCGAGATGATCGCAGTTGGAAAGGAGAAGATTCGCAAGCTGGAACTGCAAGAACGGATCGAATTGAAACAAGGCGATTCTGAGTCTATCGATTTTCCGGCAGATCATTTTGATTGCGCAACCGTCGCTTTTGGTGTCCGGAATTTTGAAAATCTGGGCAAGGGACTTTCAGAGCTCCACCGGGTGCTGAAACCGGGCGGATCGCTTTGCGTCCTTGAATTCTCCAAACCGAGGAATCCCGTCGTCAAATGGGCCTATGGATTCTATTCCCGGTACATCTTGCCGCGATTGGGTCGGATGGTCTCAGGCGACAAGGCAGCTTATACCTACCTGCCAGAGTCGGTCGAAGGTTTTCCCGACGGGAAGGACTTTATCGCTTTCATGAGCGGAGCAGGATTTGTTGAGATCAAAGAGTACAGATTAACATTCGGAGTAGCAACCATTTATATTGGCATCAAGGCAAATGCTGACGTTAAATCATAAGTTGGAATCAACCAGACTCACCGGGCTGAAACGGCCTGCACGGAGAAAAGCCATCCTCTTTTCACTGTTGCTCCTGGGACTGCTCCTGGGATCTGTACGCCCCGGGCGTGCCCAGTTGACCCGAGATGAGAATCTTTCCCGATTCGATGACAAACCGCTGCACTTTGGTTTTTACATGGGGATCAATACC
>JAJTBP010000188.1 GCA_021286825.1 Marinilabiliales bacterium
GTAAAAGAAGCCACAACTGCTGAAGAGCCCATCGTCAAGACCAAAACGATATTGGACCGGTCAATCAAACCGACCAATGGACCAGACCCGGATGTAAACGTTCCCAAACCATGGACGGCTTCTCTCTCCAATGGGATGAAAATTTGGGGAATTACGCAGACAGAACTTCCATTGGTTCAATACGTCATCAAAATTGAGGGTGGCCACAAAATGGACAAAATGGAAAAGGCCGGTTTGGCCAATCTGGTAGCCGCCATGATGAATGAAGGCACACTCAACAAAACTCCGGAGCAGTTGGAGGATGCCATTGGCTTGCTTGGGGCAAACATTCGGATCAATGCTGACAATGAGGAAATCTCTGTCGAAGTCGGATCCTCCGGATTCCGTAGTTCCGGTGGGATGTTGGTTAGAAATTTTGAGAAATCGCTGCAACTTGTGGAGGAGATGTTATTGGAGCCACGTTGGGACAAAGAACAATTTGCCTTGGTCAAAAGCAGGATCGTCAACGGACTGAGAAGAAGTTCCGCAAGTCCGGAGTATTTAGCCTCCAAAACTTTGAACAAGCTGATCTTTGGAGACAATGTTCTGGCAACCGAAGTTACCGGTACCGAAAAGAGTGTAGCGGCGATTACGCTGGATGATTTGAAGGAATATTATGCAAACTATTTCTCACCCGCTGTCTCCAAACTGCTCGTCGTTGGCAACATCGACAAGGATCGTGTCAAAAAAGCGCTCGCATCCCTGGAAAAGAATTGGAAAAGCAAGGCCGTTACCATTCCAGCTGTCAAAATGCCCTCCGCTCCTGAAAAATCTGCGATTTATTTTGTGGATGTGCCCGGTGCAAAACAATCGGTTATCTCCATCGGTGCCCCTTCAATCCCCAGAAGTGATCCTGAATTCTATCCGGCCTACGTTGCCAATTACAAACTTGGCGGATCCTTCAATGGCGTATTGAACCTGATTCTACGCGAAGAAAAAGGATTTACCTATGGAGCCAGATCCGGATTTTCCGGAGCACCCGATTACGGTGTTTTCATCGCATCATCCAAGGTGAGGACCAATTCGACGGTGGAGTCTGTGACCATTTTCAAAACCGAAATGGAAAAATACCGCCAATTGGCTTCTCAGGAATATGTTGATTTTACGAAATCATCCTTGCTCAAAGGCAATGCCTTGCGATTTGAGACGTTGAGCGGATTGATGGGCATGCTTTCCACCATGGCAGACAACCAGCTTCCTTTCGATTACATCAAGAAGGAAGAATCGTATGTGAAAGCCCTTACCACGGAGACACAGCAAAAAATGGCTGCCAAATACATCGATCCGGCCAAAATGTATTATGTAGTCGTGGGAGATGCCAAAACGCAGATGGAACCGCTTGGAAATGTTGGATTGGGAGCCGTCATTCCAATCAAATAATCCATTCTTGCTACATTTTGCAGAGGCTGTTCCGACGATGGGACAGCCTCTGCTTTTTCGATCCCCTGGCAAACAAGGATTGATCTGCTCATTCGAAGCCTTTGCATTGTGTGGTCTTCTCTGGCGACCATTCAAATGCCATGGCAAGAGAAATGCAACCGAAGGATTTTGCGCCCTCACCCTTCCCCTGTCTTGATTGCTCACTGGAGGTAATTTTAAAAATTTTATCGGGGGATCGGTAGGCGTCATTTTGCTCGCTACCCTTATTCTCCTGAAAAAATTCCGACATACTGGGTTCCATCAGAGCGGATGTAACCTCTGAACATTCCTGAGGTATTGAATTTCATGGAGATGTTGCCCTCCTTGTCAAGGGCAATTACGCCTCCTGTGCCACCCATCTTGGTCAACTTACCGATCTCCTCGTCGCATGCCGTTTCGAGATTCCAGCCCCTGTATTCCATCATGGCGGCAATGTCTCTTGCAAATCCCAGCCGGATATAATATTCCCCATGACCGGTACAGGAGATGCCACAGGTTTGGTTGTCAGCCCAGGTTCCGGCGCCGATGATGGGGGAGTCGCCAATCCGTCCATATTTTTTGTTGGTCATTCCTCCGGTCGAAGTGCCTGCAGCAAGGTTGCCATATTGGTCAAGGGCCACACATCCCACGGTACCGTGTTTGTCGTTGATCCCGGCTTCACGTTCCTTATTCTGGAGTTCCTGCAGTTGCTTGTAACGGTTCTCCGTTTGGAAATAGCTGTTGGGAACCTTTTTGAAACCGTGCTCAACGGCGAAGGCTGAAGCTCCTGCACCCGTAAGTAAAACATGTTCGGATTTTTCCATCACCGTCCGTGCCAGGCTAATCGGATTCTTGATGTCCTTTATGCCTGCCACGGCTCCCGCTGAACGATCCTTTCCGTACATGAGGGAAGCATCCAACTCGCAGATGCCATCGTGGTTGAAAACAGCCCCTTTCCCTGCATTGAACAGCGGTGAATCCTCCAGTACCATGATGGTCTTCTCCACGGCATCCAGGCAAGTGCCACCCGAGGCAAGCACAGAGTCGCCTGTATGAAGGGCGATACGCAACACCCGTTTGTATTCGTTGCGCATATCGGGGGTCATGGTTGTTTCAGACATCACCCCGGCACCCCCATGGATCACGAGTGCATGTCTGATCTTTTCACGAGATAGAGCCGTCAGGGAAAGGCCCATCAGAAAAAAGGCCAAAAGAGATTTTTTCAAGTGTGGATAGCGCATGATGATTGTTCGTTATTTTGGCCGGGGGAAGTGGATTTGTGCAAGGAAAGGGAAGCCCATTGAGACGAAGGGCTGCCGGCCCCGGCTGTCCGGCAGCAGATGGCTAAAGTTAGTGAAAAAATGGAATCTGAGATGGGCAAATATTTGGGTCCAGTCGATCCTTTATGGCAGCGATCCCCCGATATGAAAACCTTTCGGATTGAATAACCGGATGACAGGAGATGGGTCATCCCTTGCGAACCATGGTGAGGCAAAGGTTGAATGCTGCCGGGTCCCATGTCATGCAGGTTGTGCCTGGAATTCACTTTTCTGGCAGTCTGTGGATGGCTAGCAAAAAAAAGGCGGCTGTCCAGGAAGAACAGCCGCCTTTGAGAGGTTACGGAAATCAATTGTAATGCGCCGGATTTTCGTCCTGCCACTCGTTGACCCCGTCCCTGATCCGATTGCGGAAGGTGAGGGTGTCTCTGGCATAGCAGGTATTTCCTGCGGCATTTACATACTTGTAGTTCAGCAAGATCTTACGGTTTTGCAACAGTTTGGCCCAGTTGTAATTGCTGGTTCCATCCGGTTGAATGGCATAAGTGGAACCGGCATTGGTGCCAATCGTAAGGTTGGTGCCATCCAGCGTCAGTTTCATCTCGGGTTTGGCAGTAGTCTGGTCGCTGTAACCGTTGGTGACGAGGGCATTGGGGGCTACGGTGGTCAATTTCCAGATTTTGTTTTCCGCCTGATTGACGGCTGTGTAATAGGCAATGGTCTGAATGGTGTTGCCTGAAGCATCTTTCACGGTGGTAACCCCACCATGCAGATAGTTGCCAAACAACATGTTTTCATAATGAACACCGATTACTGCCGTTTTTTTGGATGCCAGAACCGTATCCGCATCTGCGCTGACGATGGTTAAGGGCAAAACGTAGTTGGCATACAACGAATTGGGATCTGCTACAAATTTGGCTGAGTCAACCTTCATCACCACCGTGCCTGCATTCTGCCCGGCTTTGATGAGGATTGTATTGTTGTTGCTCAAGGTGTAGTAATTGGTCGGAATGACCGACTGTGCCAACACAGGCGCCACGGCATCCTTGATGTACTGGGCTCCGCCTTTGAAAAGTGCCAGCGTTGCAGCATTGACCAAAGAGTTGTCGATGGCAAAGGTTACTTTTCTGTCCCGATCGTTGGATCGCACGCCTCCCAGGTCGGCTCCGATTTCAATCTTCATGCCTTCTCCGACGATGAAAGACCTGGAATCCACCTGGTAGGGGAAATATATTCCATCATAGGTATAATCACTCATGTAATCGCTGTAACAGGAGCCCATGGCCACTGCCAGCATGAGAACAAGAAATATTCTTTTCATAATTGTCATAGTTTTTTTATTTCCAACCGTCCCAGCCTTCATTCTGTTCCAGTTTGCTCATCCGGAGAATCTCTACATATGGGATCGGCAGGTAGGCTGATGAGAACTTCCGGTCTTCGGCTACCTTGGTGAAATCATAGGTAAATGTTCCGGCATTGTTCGTGATGTCTACCATATGAACCGATTTGTTCAGCTCGGCCAATGTTGTGGACCAGCGACGAAGATCGAAGAAGCGCATGCCTTCAAAACAGGTTTCGATTCTTCTTTCATCCCTTACAAAACTATCAAATTTCGCAGGATCGCCCGCTACTTCACTGAGGTAAGGATCGGTGGCATACATACTGGCTCCGTCATAGGTCTTGCGTGTTCTGATGTATTGCATGGCAGCTTTGGCCGATAGACCATACTTCGTGGCATCATTTGGACCCACTACCTTGTTGGCGGCTTCAGCGAAGTTCAGCACCATGTGTGTCCAGCGGATAAACATCTTGGTGTGATTGGTTCGGGTGATGGATGCATCGGCCCAGTTCAGTCCCATATAAACCATCTTCTTGATGTAGTAATTGGTCAGACAGTTGGTGGCTTTGACACCTGCCGCATCTTTTCCTCCATTGTTCCAATTTTCAATCGTATACATCAATGCACCGGTGTTGTTCTTTTTTACCTGTTCGTTGTTGTAGAAAATGATGCTGTAAAAGCGGGGATCGCGGTTCAGATAAGGATTTTTCGGATCATAATTGCTTCGCGGATCAGAAATCGGATATCCATTGGCCATCGGGAAGGTGTTGACCAATTCCTGCGTGGCACCCACTGCGCCATTTCCCTGGAAACCGCCCGGATAGAAAAGTCTTTCCATCACATCACTGCTGGAAGTATATCTTGCCGAAATCACAATTTCAGGAGAATTGGGATCAAACCAGTTGACGGCTGTTGTGGGGTTAAAACCTCCCGAGACATTGTCAACCTTAAGTTTGAAATCTATCACCTTCTTTGCATTGGCTGCGGCACTGTCCCATCTGGCGACATCATTGGTTGGATTAAACCGCGGACTAGCCCATGTCAGGTAGACATTGGATTTAATGGCCCGGGTGGTGATGCCATCCATACGTCCCCAGTACTTGCCGCCAGCATAGACCCTGTCGGCCACATTGGGCACGAGAAAGTCCCTGTGGGCGATGGGCAGGTATCGATAGGCGGAGTCGCAGTCGGCAATGATCTGTTTCACACATTCATCATAAGTGTTTCGTGAAAGGTTGATTTCCTTTTCGATATCGATGGGTTCGAGAACCAAAGGAATTCCAAGCATTTTACCGCTGGTGATTCCTTTTCCACCAAATTTCTGCAGCAGGTCCCAGTGAAACCAGGCTCTCAAGGCGAATGCTTCTCCTTGCAATCTGTAACGAACCAAACTATCCCATCGTGCCGTGGTGATAAATTTGGTATTGAATCCCCTGCGGTCTTTCAGGAACATGTTGACCAATTTAATGGAGTTGTAGTCCCGGGTCCAATAGGTTGAAAAGGGATCGTTGCTGGTGGTCAGTGAACCCACAGCCAAACGTCGGGTGGCCTGTGTCGGACTGGTTGAAACGGCATCATCCGTAGCCCAATCCATATAGACTCCTTCGTTGTCGTTGTATAACCTGGGCATGTTGTCGTAGCATTGACCAACCAAACCTTGTACCATATCCTGATATTGGAAGATTTCGTCAATGGATTTATCCCCGTTGGGGTAGGCGTCCAGATACAGGCACTGTAGCCAAACATCATCAATATTCCGCCCAAAAGCAATGTTATTCTTGTCTTCATAGTGGATCGTCAGTTAAAAGGTTAATTTGATTCCGGCAGAATAAGTGCTGAACAAAGGATAAGTTTCGATGCCGGAATTGATGGATTCCGGATCCACATCCTTCACCTTGGAGATGGTCAACAAATTGGCTCCTCTCACGAAGAATTTCGTGCCTCTGGCACCGATCACTTTCATGGAATTGCCAGGAAGGGTATAGGACAACTCAACATTCTGCACCTTGAAGAAATCACCTTTGACCAGCCAAAAGCTTGACGTGATGAAGTTGTTGTTTACCTTGTTGTAGGTAAGTCTTGGATAGGCGCCCCCGATGTTGTCTTTTACGAAATCGGAGTAGGTATTGTCGCCCCATCCGTTCCAATAATACTGGTTGGTCAAGGGGATGTCGTAGAAAGCACGGCCGGTTCCGATGGCATAGAGTTCGAAACCCTTGTAACTCACTTTCAGATTGAGTGAATAGAACAATCTCGGAACACTGTGTCCGATCGGGTTTGCGTCGGCATCATCAACAAAACCATCATGGTTGTTGTCGGCATATTTAAGGTCGCCTGCATGCAAAGTCTGGTCAAAAAGTTGCGGTACAACCAATGTTTCGGCATCGGTTGCAAATTTTCCGATACAAGTTTGGCCGTAGATGAGGTCGGTAGCTTTTCCTGTCCTGATCTGATAGTCATTCCGGTACTGGGGTTCATCATATTTGAGAACCTTGGATTGCTGAACGGCACCATTGATACCCAACGAATAATCCAACTTGTTGATTTTGTCTGTATACTGAACGCCGAACTCCATCCCGTAGTACCTGATCTTGTTGAAATTGAATCTGGGAAGAGCACCGGAAACCCCGGCAATGTTTGGTACCTTGCTGGATACCTGTGAAATGATTCCGTCGCGGAGGTTGTTGTAATAGGTAAGCTCGACTGCCAGCTTCTGACCCAGGAAGATTCCATCGATTCCTACGCTGAATTC
>JAJTBP010000189.1 GCA_021286825.1 Marinilabiliales bacterium
AATGAGGCCAAAAGTTGCCTCCCCAAGGGCGAATTGTTGAGATATTGAAGGGGTTCAGAAAACTGATTTAGGATAAACTGTCTGTTTAATAAACTATTAAAAATCAATTTTATATCTTCATCTATTTTAATATCGGATTCAATTATAGCTCTACTGATGCAATTTCTTTCTACAGTTAGTGAAAAGGGGAGGAGCACCCCCTTCCATTCCAGGCTATTCCGATAGATATATTTGGGGGAATAGGAGAAAATCCAATCGATCGATGCATATTTTTCTTTAGCCAGATGCCAAATGCGCGCTTTCAACCCATTCTCAGCAAAGTCAGTAAGAATGGCCTTTCTCTCGCTGAGGAAATAGGTTGTAAAGTCGGCTTGTAATTGGTGGGGAGTGGTTCCGGGTAAGGCGATTGAAAGAGAGGTGACGCGCGTTCGATTGGAAGCAACCGATTTATCAGTAAATCGCTCAGGATGTCCTTTTAAGACTTGCGATAATATATTTAAATCGCTGTTAATCAGTAATGTATAATGTGTTAGAGAGCGATTTTTGTAAACATGTGAAGCGTTCCCGGAGATTTTTCCTCCATTCACCAATAGATCATTTCTTTCCGATCGTTCCGGGTAAATTCCTTGTGTGCCCAGGAAACTGATCAGAGGTTCCAATGCGGCAGATGCCTGGAAGGTCTCTACAGATTCGAGTGTTGAAATGACGCTGAAATTTAAATTCCCTGGGTCATGATAGACAGCTCCTCCACCGGATAGCCGACGTGCGATTTGGATGTTGTGGGTTGCGACAAAGGGAAAATTGATTTCCTTGTTTGTGATCTGGTGTTTTCCAACGACGACACAGGGATTGTTGCTGTAGAGAAAAATCAGGTCATGGGTGGTCTCTTTCAGCAGAACCTCCTCGGCTGCAAGATTAAAATAGGGATCATGGCAATCTGATATCAGCAGCTTCATTTTTTGACAGAAGGGGTTCTTTTATCCAGTTCAGAGGAGAGCATGGGATTGTCGTATCTGATTTTTTGATCCAACTCGAAATCATAAAGGGTTAACATCCTAAGCCTGTAATATGCTAACCAATAGGTAGCCAGTGAGTTGATGTAATCAAGTTTGGCTGTTACTCTTTCGGAAGAGGCAATATTCATATCTGTGATTGAGATTTCACCATTTTGAAACTTCTTGAGTGCGATGATGTATCCATTGTCGGCCACCTTATCCGCCTCCTTTGCCGTTTTCAACTGGTCCTTCAACAAACCAAACTGTTCCACCTGCACAATGACGCCTCTGTCAAAATCCTCCAGGGATTGTTTCACGTCAAAAGTGACAAGATCTCGGGTGGATTCTGCCATTTTCACCGAGGAAGAGGCCTTGCCCCAATCGAGAATCGGAACACTGAAATTCAATTGAAGCACCCGTTGATTCAAGGGTTGGTGATAGATTCCCGGGAAGTTGTCTGCACTGTTGGACAGACCGTAATTTCCCGATATCGTCGCAGATAATCCGGTACTTCTTTTGGCCTGTGTCAGATCACGCTCGGCAGAGATCAGCCTTCGCTGGTAATACACCTGTTCTGACCTGTTTTCCTTGGCTTCCTTCAGTGCTTTCTGCGGATCGATGTCAAAGAGGGAGATGAGTAGGGGCATCTGCAAATCAATCTTGACAGTCTGATCCAGTCCAATGTAGGATTTAAGGGAGAAATCAGCATTCTTCAGATCCATCTCTGCTGAATTCATCGATTTTTGGGCGTTCAATACCGACAGCTCAATCCGGGAAAAATCGTTGTCGGAAATTTGCCCCAATTTCTTCTTCACCCTGGCAATTTTCAAATTGACCGAACTGTTTTCGAAAGAACTCTTGGCTAGGTTGTAATTGGTCTTGATCCTCAGATAGTTGAAGAAATATGAAGTCGCATTGTACGCAATGTTTTCAATGGTTTGGATGAAATTCTTTTGTGATTCATCATAGACCATGGGCTCAGTCCTTTTGTTCCATTTCATCCAGTTGTAGGCAAATATCGGTTGATTGAATCCGATGGAAAATGGGCTGCCGGAAAAGAGTGTACTGTTTTTGTTATAGTCCTGTACCCTGGCAAAGGAGGTAGAAGCATAAATCTGGGTTCCAGTCAGGGGAATGTATTGGTTCAGGGATAAATTCGATGCAATGGAAAGATTGGCCACCTGTTTGAACTCAATACTTCCGTCCGGTTGTGTCACCGGTACAGTCGATTCTGTATAATTGGGTAAGGTCCCATTTAGAATCAGGTTGGGTAGAAACTGCTTGGTAAAGTTCCTATATCGCCAATAATAACTAACATGCTGATTCTGAGCGTATTTAAGCGATGATGATTGTGTTATGGCCAAGTCAACAATGTTTTTCAGGCTCAATCCCAGATTGAAGGTATCCTTTTTTTCCTGCTTGAGATCCTGACCCAAAGAAGGCGAAACGCATGCCAGGCTTAAGGCAACCCATATGATAAGCTTATGTAATTTGAGATTCATAAATTATTCTATTACAGTGACTTCAGTTGCATTTCTCATTTGATGATAACCAGCCATCGGCACGATGATCACATCACCTTCCGAAACACCGGAGCTGATTTCAATCTGGTCTGGATTGATGATGCCGGTAGAAATCTTGGTTTTGATGGCTTTACCCTCTTTGTAGAGATACAAATACTCGATTTTTCCTTTGTCAAACTGTGGTATATTTTTGATTCTCAATGCATTTTCCTTATACCGTTTGGCGATCCAAAGTTCAATGTTCTGATGAGGAATGAATTTGGGATGCCCGTTTTCCTCCAGATGAACATTGAATGATATTTTTCCATTCTCGATCACTGGAGAAACGATGCCGATGTGCCCATAGAGCTTAATGTCTTCAAACACGGCAAAGGCAGAGGTACCTGTTTTGATGAAATCGGCCAATTTTTCTTCAGCGGAACCTGATACTTTGAAGGAAGAGAGGTCTGAAATCTTAACCAGTACCTGGTCCTTGCTCACCTTTTCTCCGGGCTTGTTGGCGATAGATAGAACAACTCCCGCCGAGTGCGCTTTCACATTCATCTGATCCAGGGCCTGCAGTTTTTCATTTAACTCTTTTTCCTGCATTTGAATGCCTAGCAGAAGGCCCTCTTCCTCCGCTTTCAACTGTTTGTTGCGAATGGCATTTTTTTCCTTCATGGTTTGAAGTTCTTTTTCTGCCAATGCGATTTCCTGTTTTGTCTTTTCAATTTTGGCTGGAGAGATCCCACCCACCTCAAGCAATTGCTGCTCATCGGAAAGTTGAGATTTTAGCGAGGTGATGTTCAGCTTTTTGACATCTTCACTGTACTTCAGATCAATTTTTGTGGAGGTTTCTGCCAGGTTATTCTTCTCCAGACTATTTTTCTTGAGCGCCAGCTGATCACGGGTATTTTCAATATCAGCGCGAATCTGCTGATCGTCTAGTTCAAGGATTACATCCCCGGATTGAACGGAACTGCCAGGTTCCTTGATGATCTTTTTGATTGTTCCCGCATAGGGACATCGGACCAGCACTTCGCTTTCTGGTTCGACCGTGCCGGTCGTCTTAAGCGGGTCCATTACCTGCCCCTTTTCTACCTTGATCAACAGGCACTGTTTCTTGTCGATGACTATGGGTGTCGTGGTGCATTGGGCCAGGAACGACAATGAAAAAAATAATCCCAACATCCGCGGGATTGAATTTTTTGAGATAAACATTTGTTAATAGTATTGAATTGAATCGGTAGGAAAACTCACTCCCATTTGCAAATTAAAGCAAATCAGGGAGCAAAGTTATGAATTCAAGACAAGGATGTGCAATAATTTACAAAAAAACAATATTGAATGCAAACTAATTGGGTATACATAATGTAAAACTCGTGGTTCATTAGAAGAAAACCAGAAGGGCTGAAACAAAGGTAATTGCCAACACCAGCCATCTGTAGGTCTTTTCCCTGAAGAGTTTGACAATTTGTATCCCCGCAAAGGCACCGATCAAAACAAAGGGAACGACCATCAAATCCAATTTCAGTGTCTCCGCAGTGATATTTTTCCAAACGAAATATTGTAGGGGTAATTTGGATAAATTGATGATGGCAAAAAACCAGGCCGTCGTCCCGATAAAGTTCTGTTTGGGTAGTTTTAAGGCCAGCAGGTAAATGGCGAAAACGGGGCCGGCTACATTCCCGATCATGGTAGCAAATCCGCCCAGAATGCCAAAGACAATCGCGAACAAAGGATGGCTCGATAGATCGACGTTGCGGGAGGACAAATCATTCCAGATCATCAATACCAGGGACAGCAGGACAGAAATGGCAATGATGATTCTGAATTGATGATCATTGACCAGTGAACCGGCCCAAAGTGCAATCAAAAGGCCCAAAAAGGCCCAAGGAAGGGCTTTTAGAAGCGGTTTCCATGCTGCATGCCGGTGATACCAAAGGAGGGCAAAGAAATCGGCTGAAATTAAGATGGGGAGGACTACCCCTGTAGATGCTTTGCCCCCAAAAAGTATAGCCATGACCGGGACCACGATCATGGATACACCCGGTACGCCAGTCTTGGACATTCCGATTAAAATGGCACAAATGGAAACCATCAACATTTGCAGGGTTGAAAGATGAAAAGTATGAAAGAGAGTGGGCATCACTTTGATTTTCTGAATTAAATGGATTTATCTATTTTTGCGAAAATTTTCAGATTCGAAATTTAAAGTTCAAAATAGAGGATAATGGCAAATTTATCAGATTTTAGAAACGGATTGTGTATCGAGTTCAATGACCAGATATACCAGATCGTCAATTTCCAACATGTGAAGCCTGGCAAAGGCCCTGCTTTTGTTCGGACAAAGCTCAAAAACATGAAAACCGGAAAGGTGATTGAAAATACCTTTTCTGGCGGTGCAAAGATTACAGCAGTACGTGTGGAGCGCAGACCTTATCAGTACCTTTACAAGGATGATTCAGGTTACAACTTTATGAATGCCGAAACTTTCGAGCAGGTAAGCATCGATCCAGAGATGGTGGAGAATGCCGATCTGATGAAAGAAGGCATGACCATTGAAATTACCTATCATACTGAGACTGAAACACCTCTTACGGCGGAATTGCCCCCATTTATTGAATTGGAGTGTACCTATGCCGAACCGACAGAGAAAGGCAATACGGCCTCATCCACAGCACTCAAGGCTGTGACGGTCGAGACCGGTGCCACCATTATGGTTCCATTGTTTATCAATGAAGGGGATGTCATCAAGGTAGACACCAGAGACCGTTCCTATTCAGAAAGAATCAAACGTTAATGGTTCTTTTCGGAATAAAAAAAACCGGTTGAATTTCAACCGGTTTTTTTTGCCTCAAAGAATCAGCATGGCATCGCCATAGGTACCGAACCGGTATTTCTCCCGGATGGCTTCCTTGTATGCATTCATCAGATTGTCGTAACCAGCAAAGGCACTTACCATCATCAACAAGGTGGAGAGTGGTAGGTGAAAATTTGAAATCATGCTATCGGCTACATTGAAGTCGTATGGAGGAAAAATGAATTTATTGGTCCATCCTTCAAAGGGTTTGAGCATTCCATTCGTGGAAACGGAAGTCTCCAGTGTCCGCATGACCGTCGTTCCTACGGCACAGACCCTGTGTTTCTCCTCCTTTGCAGAATTCACAATGTTAACGGCATCTTCCCGGATCCAGATTTGTTCAGAATCCATTTTATGTTTTGTAAGATCTTCGACATCAACACTTCTGAAGTTACCCAAACCTACATGAAGGGTTATCTCGGCAAAGTTAATCCCCTTGATTTCCAGTCTTTTCAATAATTCCCTACTGAAATGAAGTCCGGCGGTCGGAGCAGCGACAGCTCCTTCGTGTTTGGCAAAAACGGTCTGATAGCGAGCTGCATCATCCTCTTCGACCGGGCGATTGATGATTTTGGGCAAGGGAGTTTCTCCTAGTTTGAACAGGGTTTCCTTGAATTCGTCATAGGTGCCGTCAAAAAGGAAGCGGAGGGTCCTGCCTCTGGAGGTGGTGTTGTCAATAACTTCGGCAACGAGTGAATCGTCTTCGCCAAAATAGAGTTTGTTTCCGATCCTGATTTTTCGCGCCGGATCCACCAGTACATCCCACAATCTCAACTCCCTGTTCAATTCCCTCAGCAAAAACACTTCTATCTGCGCTCCGGTCTTCTCTTTGTTCCCATAGAGTCTTGCTGGAAAGACCTTTGTATTGTTGAACACCATGACATCTTTGTCATTGAAGTAATCAATTACGTCCTTGAAGATCCTGTGTTCAATGTCACCTGTCTGACGGTTTAAAACCAGCAATCTGGCCTCATCCCGGTTTTTGGAAGGATGCAGTGAAATCAGTTCTTCAGGTAAGTTGTACTTAAACTTTGATAGCTTCATTATACTGAAAATTTTGAAATTTACTTGAACTGTTGTCTCATATCGGTTTAGCGAGTGCGGCCAATTTTATCTCCAGATCATTCAGGGTCAGGCTCTCTTCGATCGTAAAACGACCTATCCGGGTCCGTTTAAGCCCAACGAGATAAGCTCCACTATGTAGTGCTTCTCCAATGTCCCTGGCCAGCGCCCTGATGTAGGTCCCTTTGCTGCAGACAATCCTGAGTTCCAACAGGGGTTTATCGAAGCGAAGAATTTCGATTTCCTTGATCTCAAGAATTTTGGGCTTTAATTCAACCTCCTCCCCTCTCCTGGCAAATTTGTAGGCCCTTTTG
>JAJTBP010000190.1 GCA_021286825.1 Marinilabiliales bacterium
CTGGCGAAGTAGAGGGTTGTCCCATCGGCATGCAGGAATGGGGAGAATTCATTGCCGGGCGTGTTCAATGCCTCCACATTGCTCACCCGATCAAAGAGCGGGATCCCCTCTTCCGTGGTGCCCACCTTTTCGGCCATCCAGAGGTCCATCTTCCCTTTGCCTCCAGCCCTGCTGCTCACAAAAAAGAGTCGGGAGCCATCGGCAGAAAGCGAGGGCTGTGATTCCCAGGCACCGCTGTTGACCGGCTCTCCCATGTTGACCGAACCATCGGCAGACAGGGTTTGCGCTCCCTCATTCTCGGGGGTCTGGATGGGCGGACCCATGGGAAGGGCCTTGTGCCATCCGAGGGAGTCTTTCCACGTCTCAAAAAAATCCTCCTGAGCTAATTTTGACTGATTACCCTTCACGAGTCGTGTGAAGACCAGGTGGTTCGCCTCCGCATTCAGCGAAGGCCAATATTCGTCCATCGCGGTATTGATCGAATCACCCGGATCGATCGGATGGAAAGGCAAGGGATGGGCCATGGCCTCAACGGAAAAGCGGCAACTGGCATGAAGCAAGGCAACGGCAGGATCGCCCTCACCTTTGAACGTAATGTATCGTTCGATGGAAGCAAGCGCCTCGGCATAATCCCCTTTTTTATAGAGCATTTCCGCCAAAAAGCGGTAACCGGGCGGATATGTGTCCGGGCTCAGCCTGAGTCCTGTCTTGAGCCACCGGATCTCATCTGAAACCGCTCCTGATTCATGGTCCAGGTCGGCCAAGGCAAAACAGGCGGGTGCGTACAATGAATCCAACTGCAGGATGGTTAACAGCCGCTGGCGCGCCGCAGTACTGTTGCCCTCTCTGGAAAGAGCCAGGGCTTCCTCATACAGCCGGCCGATCTTTTGTTGTCGATCCACCTTACCGGCGCTGCAGACAACGATCCAAAGCATGAACAGCAGCAGACAAGTGGGGCGGAATGACTTCATGGGTATTTTTTTGTAGGATTCAACCGACGATCCCTTACAAAAATAGTGGAAAAAAAAGAACCGTCACGGCAAGCCGGACGGTCCTTTCTATTGCGAATTGTTTCGTTACAAACTGTTGATGGCGTTGAGGTCATCGAACGCAACCTTCATGCGTGCGATCAGGCTCTCTTCACCTTTTCTGATCCAGACACGGGGATCGTAGAATTTCTTGTTGGGTTTGTCGACTCCTTCCGGATTGCCGATCTGACCCTGCAGATAATCGTGGTTTTTGGCTTCAAACTGACGGATACCATCCCAATAAGCCCACTGGGTATCTGTATCGATGTTCATCTTGACCACACCATAGCTGATGGCTTCACGAATTTCGGCATGAGATGAGCCGGAACCTCCGTGGAACACGAAGTTGACCGGATGCTCTTCCTGCAGACCCAGTTTCTGGCGGATGTATTCCTGAGAGTTTTTCAGAATGATAGGTGCCAGTTTTACATTACCCGGTTTGTAAACACCGTGCACGTTGCCAAAAGAGGCAGCGATGGTGAAATTGGAAGAGATCTTGCTCAGTTCCTCATAGGCATAGCAAACATCGGCAGGCTGTGTGTAGAGCAGACTGTTGTCAACACCACTGTTGTCAACGCCATCTTCCTCACCACCAGTGATACCCAGTTCGATTTCGAGGGTCATGCCCATTTTGGACATTCTGGCCAGGTATTTTTTACAGATTTCGATGTTTTCTTCGAGCGGTTCCTCAGAAAGATCGAGCATGTGAGAGCTGAAGAGCGGCTTACCCGTCTGGGCAAAATGCTTTTCACTTTCGTCAAGCAATCCGTCGATCCAGGGAAGCAGTTTTTTTGCAGCATGGTCGGTATGAAGCACGACACGCACACCGTAAGCTTCGGCAAGTGTATGAATGTGTTTGGCACCGGCAACAGCACCGAGGATGGCAGCCTTCTGGCCTTCCAGTTTCAGACCTTTTCCTGCATTGAAAGCGGCACCACCGTTTGAGAACTGAATCATCACCGGAGCATTGGCAACCGCTGCAGCTTCGATAACGGCATTCACGGATGAAGAGCCTACTACGTTAACAGCCGGAATGGCAAAATTGTTGGCTTTCGCTACTTTGAAAATGTATTGCAAGTCGGTTCCGGAAACAACACCCGGCTTAACAACCTCTGCTATTCTATTCATACTGAAATGTTTTTGATTTAACGGACACAAAGTTAGGGAATCCTATTGAATTTTGGATACCCCCAACATTAAGATTAGGTAAATATTGTCCCAAATTGGGAACGGAATCTTGAAATTGGATAAAACCCAAATTATCAACCCCTTCGCAATCTTAAGGAGTGCTCAGGATACGTCTGTAAATACAATGGGGACTGTTGCACAGATCGCAGGGATAATCCCGGTATCGAACCTCTCCCAGTCCGATCACGCCACTCACTGATTTGATCGGGTTCATCAAAAAGGATGGGGAGAGTGAAACACCCGCGGGGGGATCCCCAAATAATCCGAAGATTGCCTGTTGTCCGGCCAGTTTCCATTGGCAATACCCTGGACTGTATCGGTTTGTCATCCCGACAGTGGGTGGCAACTGTGCCCGGACAGACTGGCTCATGGCCTCGGCAATGGCTTCGCAAACCACGGTACCCAACTGATCGAAGAGGTATCCCTTGACCGGTTCCTCTTGCGACAAGGCCACTGAAGCCTCCCGACTGAGTGAGGGTCCGGCCGTGACAACGAAAAACAGCAGTTGCGAACTACCTTCGAGCTCTTTGGTAATTGTCCGGCCAAACTGAAACCGTTGGGATTCCACGGTTGTCCATTCCCCTTTTATGACAGGCTTTTCCGGAGTCACCAAGAGATAACTGCCCCGGAATTCGTCCAGTTTTTCCGCAAAGCGGATCGCCTCCAGCAGGTATGCATCGAAAGGAGCCGGCAGTGCTCCGTCGGGAAATCCCATCGCCTTGTGCAACAACCCGAAATCGGGATGGAGGGACTGCCAATCCAGACGAAAATCGACTCTTTCCATCATTTGAATGCCCGGACGGCCTGGTATATCTGTGCGATGTGCAAGGGTGTAGTTCCGCAGCACCCCCCCACGATGTTGGCTCCGGCTTCCAGAACTGCCGGAATGTAGGAGGCCATCTCTTCGGCACTTTCGGGGAAAACCGTTTGGCCATCCACGAGCCGCGGCTTTCCGGCATTGGCATGGACCAAAATGGGAAGGGTGCCGTCGACAGCCCTGATCTCGCGCACCATGTCTACCATGTCTTCCATACCATTGCCGCAGTTGGTGCCCACCAGATCGGCACCGGCTTCCTTCAGTACTGCCACCATATCGGGAATGGAAACGCCCATCATGGTCCGGAAGGAGCCATCCACCAACTTATCAAACGTCAGGGTACAAAAAACTTCCAGCGCTGTATGCTCTTTCGCTGCCTTGACGGCCATCCTGGCTTCATCCAGGTCGGTCATGGTCTCGATCAGGATGGCATCTGCCCCACCGGCTTCCAGGGCCACGGCCTGTTCCCTGAAGGCTTCGTACAACTCCTCATCCGTCACCTCTTCCATGATCAGCAACTTACCGGTCGGTCCCATCGATCCCAACACAAAACGATCGGGTCCCACCGCTTTCCGACTGATCTCAGCAGCAGCACGGTTGAATTCGTACACTTTGTCAGCCTTTCCGTAACGTTCCAGCTTGTAGCGATTGCCCCCGAAGCTGTTGGTCTCGACCATATCGGCTCCGGCTTCCGCATAGGATCGGGCAATGTCTGCCACATCATCCGGACGTAGTATGTTCCATTCCTCCGGACACTCGCCCGGTTTCAGACCTTTCCGGTGAAGAAAGGTTCCCCAGGCACCATCGGAAACCAGGACCCTGCCCAGCTTCAGTTCTGTTGTAATTCGGTTCATTGGTCTGTCATTTGGATTCAGAAAGTAGCCCGGCCGGACAGTACCTCAATCAACTGTCCATGGCCGGGCCTTTCAAAGATAAGGAATTGACCTTTTATTGCAACTGTATCAGCACAACAGATTTAGAGGGAAGTTTGGCAGAAAGTTTGCCCTTGACAATTTCTGCTCCTTTGAACTCGGAAAGGGAAACCTCTTCCTTCTTTCCAAAATCATTGAATGCGTTGATGCTTTTCCCGGTAACGATCTGACCGGAGACCTTCGCCGGAACAAACCCGCGGAGATCAAACTCGACATCCTGATTCTTTTGGGGATCGAGGTTGCAGAGGGTGATGCTGACCATGCCATCCTTTACGGAAGCCGAACAATGAACGGCATTGAGGCTGTTGCCTTCCAGTGTGTAGGGGTAACTCTGCACCTCAACGGGCAACATGTTGGCCTCCTGGTGGACATTGTACATTTTGAAAACATAATAGGTGGGGGTCAGTACCATCTCCTGATCCTTGGTGAGAATAACGGATTGCAGGACATTGATCATCTGCGCGATGTTGGCCATCCGCACACGGTCGGCATGGTTGTTGAAAATGTTCAGGTTGATTCCGGCCACGAGGGCATCTCGCAAGGAGCTCTGCTGGTATAGGAATCCGGGATTGGTACCGGGTTCTACATCATACCAGCAACCCCATTCGTCGACCAGCAGGCCCACTTTCTTTTTGGGATCAAACTGGTCCATGACCGCAGCATGCTTCGTGACCAGTTCTTCCATCTTCAATGTCTTGGAGAAAGTCTGGAACCAAACCTTTTCATCAAATTGTGTGGCGGATCCTTTCTTGCTCCAATCGAAGGGTACCGTATAATAATGCAGCGACAAGCCATTCATCATCCATTTGGCTTCCCGCATCAGCACCTCCGTCCACTTGTAATCCTCGGAATTGGCTCCGCTGGCAATTTTGTAGATGCCGGGGGCCCGAAGGAAAGAGGCAAATTGTTTGTATACATCGGCATAGTACTCCGGACGCATGTTGCCACCACATCCCCAGGTCTCATTGCCCACGGCCCAGTATTTTACATTCCAGGGATCTTCCCTGCCATTCTTCTTCCGCAGTTCGGTCATCGGACTCTTGTTGGAAGAAGTGACGTATTCGACCCATTCGGAAGCTTCGCGAACGGTACCGCTACCCACGTTCAGGTTGATGTAGGGTTCAGCACCGATGACCTCGCAAAAATCGAGGAATTCATGTGTTCCAAAGCTGTTGTCTTCGGTGACACCTCCCCAGTGGACATTGATGATGGAAGGCCGCTCATTGCGCGGACCAATTCCATCCCGCCAATGGTACGTATCGGCAAAGCAACCTCCGGGCCAGCGAAGAATGCCCACTTTCATGGCCTTCAGTGCCTCAACAACATCTTTCCGGAAACCCCGGATGTTGGGTATCGGTGAATTTTCGCCAACATAAATGCCACCATAGATGCAATGACCCAGGTGTTCAGCGAAATGGCCATAGACGGCCTTGTCAATTTTAGGTCCGGGTTCACTGACATGAACCACTATCCTGTTTTGGGCTACCGTGTTCAGAAAAAACAGGGATCCCAGCATTAAAAATAGAACGAATCTTTTCATGAGTATGGGTTTAATCCATTCAAATATACAAATAATAAAAGTAAAAAATACCGTTATTATTCTCAAATGGTTCCGAACAGGTAGCGTGTTCGGTACCGATCCCCCGTTATAAAAAAAGAACAAAATTTATAAAATGTTGATAATATATTATTTAATCAATTTTATAGTTGAATTTATCAGATCAATTGAGCGGATCAGCTTCCAGAATTCCTGTTGCACAACATCATTTTTGTTGGCACAACGGACCATCAAACCTCTATATTTGCAGAACAGATCAGAACAGATCGGAACAGTTGATTTCATGCAGAAGTTTAGTTTCAGACCCAACCTGAATTCGGGAGTTTCCAAAGTGCAACAGCTTGTGGATGCATTGATTCGTTCGATCAACTTCAAGATGTTGCGGGAAGGTGATCCCCTTCCCTCGGTCAATGATCTGATCCGGGAGTCGGGACTCTCGCGGGACACGGTCTTTAGAAGCTACCGGGAGCTAAAACGGCGCGGGATCGTGGAGGCGATTCCCAACAAGGGATATTTCGTAACGCGGTCGAACAAGCATGTCTTCCTCTTTCTCGATACTTTCAAGGCATACAAGGAGGTACTTTACAACTCCTTCAAACAGCATCTTCCCAAGTCAACCCAGGTAGAAATCAATTTTCACCATTACAATTTTGACCTTTTCCGATCGGTGATTCATGCTGCCAACGGAAGATTCAGCTCTTACATCATCATGAACTTCGATCACCCGGAGATCCAGGAGGTAATCCGGGAGATTGATCCGGACAAGTTGCTGGTCATCGACTGGGCAGTACAGGCGCAGACTGGAACGGCAAAGGTTTATCAGGATTTTGGGGAATCGGTCTACCGTTGCCTGACCTCTGGGTGGCATTTGCTCAGAAAATATGAGGAGGTGGTCTGCATCTATCCCGAATATACCTATCATCCATTCGAATCGATCGAAAACATCAATCGGTTTTGCACCGACCACCATCTCGGATTCCGCATCCTTTACGACACGGCAGATCTGGACCTTACCATGGGAACCGTCTATTTTGTTTTTGAGGACATTGATCTGGCCACCGTGCTGGAACAGGCCAACCGAAAGAAGTTCAGGATCAGCCAGGACATTGGCATCATCTCCTACAACGACACCCCGATGAAGCAATTCATTGCCGATGGCAT